>NZ_JBSGFQ010000241.1:0-6922 GCF_053603495.1 Nonomuraea sp. NPDC004186
CGAGGACCTCGCCGCGGGTCTTGAAGGCGCCCGACACCATCCACAGGAACGGATACATGCTGATCAGCGCATACTGCTGGCCGAGGCGGAGCAGTCGTTCGCGCCGCTGCCCATCCACGTCATCCCCTACCTGCCTGCCGAGCCCGTCGGCAAGGACGCGCTGGCCGAGGTCGGCGAGGCGATGTACGCCGAGTCCGACCCGTTCGCCGCCCACGCCGTCGATCCGCCACTGCGGATGGACGCCGACGAGCTGGTCCTGGCCCTGCCCGGCGCCGACCGCGGCGACGTCGACCTGGCCCGCAAGGGCGACGAGCTGATCGTGACGGCCGGGCCCTACCGCAGGATCCTGGCCCTGCCCGCGGCCCTGGCCCGCAGGAAGATCACCGGGGCCGCGCTCCGCGACGGCGTGCTGCGGGTAGGTTTCAGCCCGGGGAGCGAATCCGCGTCCTGATGAGTTGAGGAGGATGAGCGACCCATACGTAGGGAGGGCGAGATGACCGAGAGCAACACCGGCAACGACAGAGACCCGATCGGGACCGTCGCCGACGAGGCACGCAAGCTGTTCGAGTCGATCCAGGGGCGGGCCACCCGCCAGGTCGGCAAGAGCGTGTTCAACTCGTTCACCGGCGGGGGTGCCCGCAGGGAGCGCGACGTGTGGGAAGAGGCGGTGTCCGATCCCCACGACGAGTACATCTGCCGGGCCTGCCCGTGGTGCAGGGCCATCGCGGCCCAGCGCGAGTCGGGCGCCGACGTGACGGGGCACCTGATGGCCGCGGGCGGGGAGCTGTTCGCCGCGTTCCGCGGCGCGCTCGACTCGCTGAGCAGGCCCGCCCCCCGCGGGCCGCGCGAGGACACGCCGGACCGCCGCGCCACCCGGCCGGAGGGTGGCGGCAACGTGGAACACATAGATCTGGGATAGGGAGAAAAGGGGCCAATGCTCACGATCGGTGTCGATATCGGCGGGACCAAGGTGGCCGCCGGTGTGGTCGACGACAAGGGCGTGATCGTCGAACACACGCTCAGGCCCACCGCCGCCGACCGCCCCGACCTGGTGGCCGAGACGGTGGCCGATGTCGTTCGCGAGCTGAGCGCGGGCAGGCAGATCGAGGCCGTCGGGGTCGGCGCGGCGGGGTTCGTCGACGAGAGCCGCTCGATTGTGCGCTTCGCCCCCAACCTCGCCTGGCGCGAGGAGCCGCTGCAGAAGAAGATCGGCGGCCTCGTCGGCCTGCCGGTCGTGGTCGAGAACGACGCCAACGCCATGGCGTGGGGAGAGAGCAGGTTCGGCGCCGGGCGCGGCCAGTCCTTCGTGGTCTGCATCACGCTCGGCACCGGCATCGGCGGCGGCCTGGTCGTCGACGGCGCCCTCTACCGCGGCCGCTGGGGCATGGGCGCAGAGTTCGGCCACATGCAGGTGCTCCCCGGCGGGCGCCAGTGCGGCTGCGGCAACGTCGGCTGCTGGGAGCAGTACGCCAGCGGCCAGGCCCTCGTCAAGGACGCCAGGGAGATCGCCGAGGCCCACCCGGAGCAGGCGAAGATCCTCCTCGGCCTGGCCGGCGGCAAGATCGAGGGCGAGGAGATCACCGAGGCGGCCCGGCTGGGCGACGAGGCCTCGCTGGCGGCGTTCGCCAGCCTGGCCGAGTGGCTGGGCCAGGGAATGGCCGACCTGGCCTCCGTTCTCGACCCCGGCTGCTTCATCGTGGGCGGCGGCGTCTCGCGGGCCGCCGACCTGTTCATCGACCGGGCCCGCCAGGCCTTCGCCGAGAAGCTCACCGGCCGCGGGCACCGGCCGCTCGCCGAGATCCGGCTGGCCGAGCTCGGCGCCTCCGCGGGGGTGGTGGGCGCGGCCGACCTGGCCAGGCAGCGCTGACGATCAGGGTCGGCACGTACAACGTACGCGGGCTGCGCGACAGCGTGCCCGCGTTGACCAGGGTCATCGCCGCCATGCGCGCCGACGTGCTGTGCCTGCAGGAGGCGCCCAAGGTCGTCCGCTGGCGGGCCAGGCGCGAGGCCCTGGCCGCCGCGGCGGGCCTGCGCGTGGCCACCCCCGGCCGGGTCGGCGGCGTGGCCGTGCTCGCCGGGCCGCGCGTCGCCGTGCTGCACGCCGAGAGCCGCGCGCTGCGGGGCTTCCTCGGGCTGGAACGGCGCGCGCTCGCGCTCGCCGTGGTGGAGATCGAGGAGGTCCGCCTGGCCGTCGGCTCGCTCCATCTCGACCTCAACGGCCCGGCCAGGGTGCACCACGCCGCCGAGGCCGTGGCGCTGATGGAGCGCGCGGCCACCCGGTTCGGCGCGACGATCGTGCTCGGCGGCGACATCAACGAGCAGGCGCACCAGCCCGCCTGGCGCTACCTGGCCGGACGGCTGGCCGACTGCCACGCCGTGGCGCCCAAGGGCGACGGCCTGACGTTCACCGCGGCGCGGCCCTCCGTGCGCATCGACGGCGTGTTCGCGGCGCGCGAGGCGCGTGTCGTGTCGTGCGGGGGAGTGGACGCCCCGATCGCCGATCTGGCCGGGGCCAGTGACCATCTGCCTGTTGTCGCAGAGTTGCGAGTTGGGCACTAACGGGCAAGACCGGCCCCCCAGCCCGTAGCATTTGCTCATGACCCGTCGCCATCAGCGGCGTGCGCTCTCCTTCATCTTGGCGACGTCCGTGGCCTTGACGCAGGTCACGCCCGCCGCGCATGCCGAACCCCGCCGCCCCGCCACCATGGAGGCGTGGCAGCAGTCGACAAGCGCGCGCCTGCAGGCCGACGGTTCACTGTCCGACGTGCTGGCCGTCTCCTCCAACGACGTGTGGGCGGTCGGCCAGCAGGAGATCTGGGACGTCTGGAAGAACCGCGGCACCGTCCGCCACTGGAACGGCAGCGGCTGGTCCGAGGTCTCCATCCGCGACGCCACCGCCGCCGGCAATCTGCGCGGGCTGGCCGTCGCCGGGCCGTCCGACGTGTGGGCGGTCGGCGACGGGCACGACGGGCTGCCGTACCTGGCCCACGGCGACGTCAGCGGGTTCGACCGGATCAGGCCGCAGGGCATCCCCGGCGACGACGGCCGCCCCACCCCGCTCTTGCGAGCGGGAGACTGGCTGGGCGGCGTGGACGCCAAGCCGGGACGGGTGGTGGCGGTCGGCAGCCGCGACCAGCAGGGCCTCATCCTCACCGGCCAGGGCAACTCCTGGACCGTGCAGCAGACCACGGAGAAGGGCGCGCTCTACGCGGTGGCCGGCGGGTTCGCCGTCGGCGACACCGGCTCCGAGCCGCTGATCATGCACTACTCGGGCGGCTCGTGGGAGTCCATGCCGGTGCCCTCCATCCCCGGCGGCTACCTGCGTGACCTGCAGGTCGACAGCGCCAAGCGGGCGGTGGCCGTCGGCGGCGTCTACCGCGGGCCCGGCGAGGTCTCGCCGCTCGTTCTCACCTGGAACGGCAAGCGCTGGAGCGAGCAGCCGACGCCCGTCTCCGACGCCCGCCTCTACGGCGTGACCGGCGACGGCAAGGGCCGCTACTGGATCACCGGCTACGACCCGGCGCGGGCCGCCGAGCCGTTCATGCTGCGCTGCGAGAAGGGCGAGTGCGCGACCATCCGCGGCGGGGCCGCGCGGGGCCGCAGCAGCGTACGCCTCCAGGCGGTGGCCTACCTGCCCGGCAAGGGCACGGTGTGGGCGGTCGGGCACGCGGTCGACACCCGCGACCGCTACACCGACGTGGTCGAGTCGTTCGCGCCCAAGACCACCACCGCGAAGTCCTAGCGGCGGGCCCCTACAGCACGGCGCCGTCGTCCCAGCCGGAGTCGTTGGGCGGGCCGTCGCCCATGCGCACCACCAGCGCCACGAACCCGCCGATGAACGCCGCCACGGCCGTGAACAGCGCCCAGCCCTCCATGTGCCAGCTCGCCATCGCGGCCACCAGGAGATAGGCGGGGCCGCCGAACAGCGCCACCCACGCCAGCTTGGTGGGCAGGTCGAGCTTGGGCAGCGGGGGCGGTGGGGGCGGCTCGAAGTGGCCCTCGTCCGCCTCCTCCTCGTCGTCCGCCGGGTCCTTGTACGGCTCCTCGTCGAGCTCGGGCTCCTCCGAGGGTTTCACCACTCGGCGGGTGGGCTCGGCGGGGACGTTCTCGCTGTCCGGCCATGGCTGGTCGGCCGAGTCGCGCTCGGCGGTGTCGTTGAAGGACGCGACGATCTGCCGCCAGACCTCGTCCTCGTCACTCTGGGGCGTCACCTAGATGGGCCTCTCCACAGCGATCGCGACTTCCCCCTGGGTGCGATCAGTCCCTCTGCAAGGGTACCGAGGCATGTGTCCGGATGAAGTCGAGGCTCCCGGCAAAGATCCTGTCGGCATCGTTGTCAAGCGTCGCAACATGGTAGCTATCGCTTAGCTCCTCGATCGTGGCCTGTGGGACCTTCGCACGGATGATCGCCACACTCGTCGGCTTGACCACATGGTCCTCCGTGCTGTGGAAGACCAGCAGTGGTTGCGTCACTTTAGCCAGGTCGGCCTGCACCAGCGACCACAGCGAGGGCAGCGACGCCGCCGCCTTCACCGGGGTGCGGTCGTAGGCCAGCTCGGTCACGCCGGGTTTCTTGACGTCGTTGGCGACGCCGGGCACCGACGGCACGAACCACTTGAGCAGCGGAGCGAGCTTGAGCAGCGGCACGTCGTTCGCGATCGAGGGGTTGACCGCGATCACGCCGGCGATCGCCGGGCCGTGCACCTCGGCGAGCCGCAGCGCCAGGCAGCCGCCCAGCGACAACCCCGCCACGAACACGTCCGGGCAGCGCCCCTGGAGGTCCGCGAACGCCTTCTCGACCTCGGCGTACCAGTCCTCCCAGCGCGTCCTGTTCATCTCCTGCCACGTGGTGCCGTGCCCCGGCTGGCGGGGCAGCGAGACGCTCACCCCGTGCCCGGCCAGGAACTCCCCCCAGGGCCGCAGCGACTGTGGCGAGCCGGTGAACCCATGGCAGAGCAGCACACCGACCTGGCCTGCTCGATGGTGGTAGGGCTCCGCGCCTGGCATGAGCGGCATAACAGCTCCTCCATGCAGTTTCATTCCGGGCAGGTTCCTCCGGGAACGGCCCGATCGTCGCACGTTCCGGGGTGTTTGTGCGAGAGCTGGTGTAGGAGCATCGTGTTCAAGGTGGGAAGATGACTCTGCTCACACGTAACGCGCTGGAGAAGAGGTGCCGGAGTGTTCTACTGGGTGGTCAAGGCCATCTTGGGTCCGTTCCTCCTCGCCGTCTTCAGGCCGTGGACGGAGGGCTCGGAAAACGTGCCCAAACAGGGGCCCGCGATCCTGGCCGGCAACCACCTGTCGTTCGCCGACCACTTCTTCGGCCCGCTGCAGATCCGCCGCAAGGTCATCTCGCTCGGCAAGGCCGACTACTTCACCGGGCGCGGCGTCAAGGGCTTCTTCACCCGGCTGTTCTTCAGCGGCGTCGGCACCGTGCCGATCGACCGCTCCGGCGGCAAGGCGAGCGAGGCGGCGCTCCGCACCGGCCTGCGCATCCTGCGTGAGGGCCACATCCTCGGCATCTACCCCGAGGGCACCCGTTCGCCCGACGGCCGCCTCTACAAGGGCAAGACCGGCGTGGCCAGGCTCGCCCTGGAGTCACGGGCGCCGGTCATCCCGTGGGCCGTGATCAACACGTACGAGATGATGCCGCCGGGGCGGCCGCTGCCCAAGTTCGGGATCCGGCCGGGCGTCAAGTTCGGCAAGCCGCTCGACTTCTCCCGTTACTACGGGATGGAGGACGACCGGCTGGTGCTGCGCGCCGTGACCGACGAGATCATGTACGCCCTGATGGAGCTGTCCGGGCAGGAATACGTCGACAAGTACGCCGCGAGCGCCAAGGTCGAGCTGGAGCGCGCCGCGCGCGCCGCCGCCGCCAAGGGGTGAGCTCACCCGGAGGCGCGTAAGACCGTCTCGGTCTTCTGCATGGCCGTGGTCATGGTGTGCAGCTCCTCGCGGCTGATCCGGTCGATCAGGTACGCGCGCACGACCTCCAGGTGACCCGGCGCCACCCGTTCCAGGCAGCGCACGCCCGCGTCGGTGAGCACCGCCAGCACCCCGCGCTCGTCGCCGGGGCAGGTGGCGCGCTCCACCAGGCCCGCCTTCTCGAGCTGGGTGATCTGGTACGTCAGCGCGCTCTTCGACACCACGACACCCTTGGCCAGCTCGGTCATGCGCATCTGATGGCCCGGCGTGTCCGACAGCCGCGTCAGAATTTCGTACTGCGGATGTGTCAGCCCGGCCGCGGCCTTGAGCTGCTCCTCGATCCGCCGTTCGAGCAGGTGGGCGGTGGACAGGAAGGCGCGCCACGCCGCCATCTCCGTCGCGTCAAGCCATCGGGGGTCCGTCACCGGTTCAGTCTACTGTCGTTCAGATTTGAACAATCAATGCTAGGGTCGTTGTTCAAATCTGAACCACTCTTAAGGAGATCGCATGATCGGCCAGGCGCGCCCCGTCGTCCTGCTGCTCGCGAGGATCGCCATCGGCGTGATCTTCCTCGTCCACGGCTACCAGAAGTTCGCGACCATGGGGATCGCGGGCACGACCAAGTTCTTCGAGTCCGCGGGCATCCCGCTGGCCTCCGTGGCCGCTCCCGCCGTCGCCGTGCTGGAGGTGGCCGGCGGGCTCGCGCTGATCCTGGGCGCCGCGCTGCCGATCGCCGGCACGTTGCTGGCCCTCGACATGGTGGGCGCCATCGTGTTCGTGCACGGCGCGAGCGGGTTCAGCGCCGGCGAGGGCGGCTACGAGTTCGTCCTGGCGCTGGCCGCGGCCAGCCTGGCCGTCGGCTTCACGGGCGGGGGAGCGCTGGCCCTGGACAACGTCCTGGCCCGCCGCCGCCCCGAGTCGGCGCTCGCCTGACGGCTTCTCCTCCGGGAACCGGGGCCCCCCCCCCCCGCGGGGTGACCCCCCCTGTCAGACAAAG
>NZ_JBSGFQ010000242.1:0-6812 GCF_053603495.1 Nonomuraea sp. NPDC004186
ATCAAAAAACAACCCCCCCCCCCCCCCCACATCCCTATCCCCCCGGCCCCCCCCACCCCGACCCTGTCCCCCCCCCCGGGCCTGGGCCCCCCCCCGACGGGGGGCGGCCCCCGTCCGGCCTTCAGCTCTGAGGGGCCGGCCGGACCTCGAAGGCCGTCTCGGGGTCGAGCGTGCCGCGGATCAGCAGCACGTCGGGCCCGTAGGCGTTCGACACCGCCACGACGCCCTCCCCGTTGCGGATCCGCGGGTCGTCGGGCAGGTCGCCGTACTGGAACACCATGCGGCCGTCGGGGTGGAGCACCGCCTCGAAGGTGAGGCGCAGGCCGGTGCCCTTGAGCAGGACGCCGCGCCACTCGACGACGAACGCGCCGTTCACCGTCGCGGTGCGCACCGAGGACTGGTCGTCGTAGTCCAGGTTGTCGGTGTACGGCGCGGCCCAGGACCACTCGCCGGTCAGCGCGTCGTAGAAGAGCAGCATGCCGAGACCGGTGACGCCCACGCTGGTGAAGGTGTCGCCGGAGAGCGGGAAGGAGAAGGGCAGCGGCACCATCTCGCTGGTGGTCGCGTTGACGTTGCGCACCTCGGTGCCCTCGACCCACGCGCGTGGCTTGCGCGTGCAGGCGAAGCCGGAGTCGTCGACGGGCATGCCCTGGGTCAGGTCGACGACCAGGTCGCCCGTGACTGTCAGCCGTTTCTGGACGATCACCTCGCAGGCCCGGGCGAACACCTGGATCCACTGGGTGCCACCGTGGACGCCGGTCAGCCGGTAGGCGCCGGTCTCGTCCGTGGTCGCGGCCGCGATGTTGCGGTCCATGACGGCCACGCTCACCCCGGGGAGGGGTTTGCCCGAGCTGTCCCTGATGACGCCGGAGATGTCGCTGCTGCTGGGATACAGGGTGATGTCGAGGTCGATGACCTGCCCCTCTTCGCCGAGCGTGACCTTGGAGGAGTAGTACTCCCAGTCGGCGGCGGCGATCGACACCGTGTACTCGCCCGGCAGGGGGAACAGGCGGTACGCGCCGGTGGCGTCGGTGACGGCCTGCTCCATGAGCGTCGAGTCGTTCGGCATCGCGTAGCCGACCTCGATGCCCTTGAGAGGCGTGCCGGCGGGGTCGCGCACCACGCCCTGGACGACGCCCGCGCCGTAGAAGCGGATGCCCATGCCCGAGCGCAGCACGGGCACGTTGCTGGAGTACTCGAAGCCGAGCGTCCCCGTGCTGTTCTCGATGCCGATGGTGGCCGAGGAGCCGCGTGGCATCAGGCCGCTCGACAGCGACTTGTACTGGATGAGGATCTGCCCGTTCTCGTGCAGCTCCGCGGAGAAGGTGAGGCGCGCCGTGGGCTGGGAGACCAGGGTGACGTTGCGCCACTCGACGAGGTAGCGCCGGTTGGGCGCGGCGCCGAGGGTGGCGGTGAGCACCTGCGCCGAGGAGTCCACGACGAGGTCGTCCCAGAAGGCGTAGATCGCGGAGTTGGGCAGGCCACCGCTCGGGATCGGGCTGTTGATGGACAGGGTGCTGAGCCGCTGGAAGTTGATGAAGCCGTTGGTGGAGATCCACGCCTTGGTGTACGGCTTGCCGTACAGCGGGAAGGAGAAGGGCAGGGTGACCGCGACGCCCGCGTCGTCACCCGTCAGCGCCAGCGGGGTGGTGCCCGGCTCCCAGGTGAGCGTCGGGATGACGTCGCACTTGTTGTTGAAGGCGTCCTTGCGCAGCGGGGTGTCGATCTGGAGGACCTCGTCGGAGTCGACCACGAGCGTCACCGTGGTGGAGGCACCGCACCGGGCTCCCTGCACGTTCACCCGCCAGGTGCCGACGGGGACGCCGAGCATGGCGAAGGCGCCGTCCGACTCGGTGGTGACGGGGGCGTAGGGGGTGCCCTCGATGCTGACCACCGCGCCGGGCAGCGGCTCGCCGCCGGACTGCCGGACCTCTCCGTAGACGTCGTAACGCGGGACCGTGGCCAGCGACAGGTTACGGGTGGCGGTGGCGCCGGCGACCACGGTGGCGGTGCCGGTGGCGGGCGCGAAGCCGAAGGCCCAGGCGGTGACCTCGTAGGAGCCGGGAGGCAGCGGGATGCTGAAGGTCCCGTCGGCGCCGCCGGTCAGGGTCCGCTTGACGCCGGAGGCGGTCAGCGTCACGGTCGGCTTCGGCACGGCCGCGCCGGTGGCGTCGCGGACGGTTCCGGCGAGCGTGCCGGTCTGGCCGCGCGGCGCGAAGGTGACGGCGGCGAAGGCGTCCAGCCGCCCCTGCCCCCACACCCGGTTGTTCGCGCTGTCGCCGCCGCAGCTGTAGTCGGTCACGTCCACGGCGGTCTCGTCCAGCGCCCGCCTGGTGGCGGCGATGTCGCCGCGCAGGGTCGGCGCGGCGGACCACAGCAGCGCCACCGCTCCCGCCACATGGGGCGTGGCCATGGAGGTGCCGCTGTAGGCCGAGTAGCCGCTGCCCGGCACGGACGAGCGGATGGCCACGCCGGGCGCGGCGATGTTGGGCTTGATCGCCGTGCCTTCCGGGTCGCCGCGGCTGGAGAAGTCGGCGATCTTCCCGTCGGACTGGTAGGCGCCGACGGCGTAGGTGTTGGCGTAGTCGCCGGGCGAGTGCGCGGTGGCGCACTCGGGGCCGGCGTTGCCCGCGGCGAAGAGCGGGAAGATGCCCGACGCCACCCAGGAGTTCACGATCTCCTGGTAGAAGGGGTCGCCCGCGTCACCGCCCCAGGAGTTGCTCACCAGGTGCGGCGCCAGGTCGGGGCGCGGGTTGTTGCCTTCCAGGTCGGTGGGCGCCAGCATCCACTGGCCCGCCTCCAGCAGGAAGACGTCGCTGCACCTGCTCGTCTCGCAGCCCTTGGCGCTGATCCAGGTGGCGCCGGGCGCCACGCCGATCCCGCCCGCGCCGACGATGGTGCCCATGGTGTGGGTGCCGTGCCCGTTGTTGTCGCACGGCGTCGCCGAGGGGACGCCGCAGACCAGCGTGGGGTCGAACCAGTTGTAGTTGTGGTCGTAGCTCCCGTCGGCCTTGCGCCCGCGGTACTGCCCGGCCAGGGCGGGGTGGTCGTACTGCACGCCGGAGTCGATCGTGGCGACGACGATGCCCTCGCCCTTGGCGCCGAAGCCGGACCAGACGCGCGGGGCGCCGACGGAGTCCACGCCCCACTCCGCGCCCGCGACCTGGGCCACGGCCTTGGCCGCGCGCTCGGGCTCCGGCAGCGAGACGCTGCCGGCCGGCCGTACCCGGGCCACGTCGGGCCGCTCGGCCAGCCGCTTGACCAGGCCGGCGTCGGCTCCGCGCACCAGCACGGCATTGACCAGCCAGTACGGCGTGAAGATCGCCTTGGAGTCCTGGAGGAAGGAGCGCAGGCCGCGCTGGCTGCGCTCGGCGGTCGAGCGCAGCGTGCGGAACCCGTGCTCGGCCTTGGCGGCATGGCCGCGTAGCGACTTCCCGCCGGACAGGTCCGCCTTCTCCTTGAGCATCACGAACACGTCGGTGATGTCGTGCTCGGCGAGCTTGGCGGCGACCGCGCGGTCGAGCCGGTCGGGCAGGGGGTCGTTCGCGGCGGCGGCCGGTACGGCTGAGCCCAGCAACAACGCGGGCACCAGCCAGAGGGCCGTCAGGAGGCGGCGGCGCATGTGTTTCCTTAGTCGAAGAGTGATTCGAGGTAGGCGTACGCCTCGTTGACCGACATGCCGACCATCGACTGGATGTTGGCGTACTCGAGTTCCGAGCGGGCCAGAGCCGTCCAGGTGCCGTCGCTGCCCGCGTCGATGTCAGCCTCGAGGTAGGCGTCGACCAGCGCGTTGATCTCGTCGATCTGCCCCTGCGTGACGGTCGTCAGGTCGCCCTGCGGCGTGTTGACCGTGCGGAAGGCCGGTTCCATGCTCTGCATGAGGTGGGCGGTCTGCCTGCGGAGGGTGTCGCTGGTGGTGAGGAGTTCCATGGCGCGGCTGTTGGCTCGCGCGTACAGCTGCGCGTAGTGCATGACGGCGCCGGACTCGGCGTTCTCGAAGATGTCGCGGACGCGCAGCAGGCCGGCCACGGTCGCGTCGGTGCCGGCGCCGTCGGGGTCCAGCGCCTCCAGGCCGACGCCGGTCAGCGACTCGTCGGCGAAGCACATGCACTCCTGGCGCGGCGACTCGTAGTTGCCGTCGATCCCGACCGCGCCGAAGGCCCGCCAGGCCTCCAGCATCTCGGGCGAGTTCTTGCCGTACAGGTCCGAGGCCGCCTGGATGGCGCCGGCGCGCGTGTCGGAGAAGCGCGAGCGCGGGCCGAGCTGGGTGGTGAGGTCGCGGTAGGCGATCTCCTGGGTCTTCTCGATGCCGATGCGGGTGGCCAGGATGTACCAGGCGTGGCTGGGGATCAGGCTGTTGAAGTGGACCCAGCCGCCGTCGGCGCAGCCCAGCCAGTACTTGCTGTAGTGGTCGGGGTGCGGCTTGCCGTCATAGCTGAGCGCGCTGGGGTTGGCCAGGTCGCGGATGACGCCGAGCGAGCTGCCCTCGCCCGCCTTCCAGTTGGTGCTGCCCTTGACCTTGTACTCGGTGAAGGCCGCGAAGACGTCGGAGAAGCTCTCGTGGAGCGAGCCGCCCTGGAAGAAGGAGAACAGGCCGGCGCTGGAGTGGGTGACGCCGTGCTGCCACTCGTGGGAGACGATGGTGAGTGTGGCGGTGCCCTCGCCGAACATGGTCTCGCCGGTCAGCGGGTCGAAGAAGGCGTTCTTGACCGGCTGGTGGTTGCGGTCGTTGGAGTAGCGGGCGTAGGAGTTCATCCTGGCGCCCTCGCCGTCCCAGCTGTCGCGGCCGAAGGTGCTCGACAGGTAGTCGTAGAAGCGGCCGCTGTGGTCGTAGACGGCGTTGACGTCGGGCTCGGACACCGGGCCCTCGCCCTCGGTCCTGGCCGGGCCGCCGCTGGGGCGCGGGTTGTTGTTCAGGTCCCAGACGCTGCGGTTCTTGTACTCCAGGTGGCCGGGCTCGAACTTGACGATCCGCCCGGTGCTGAGCGCGTCGACGTAGAAGACCGTCGAACGGCCGTCGTCGGCGGCCATCGGCACCCGCCAGACCAGCGTGGCCGCCACCGGCTTGCCGGGGTCCGGCTCGTCGGGCAGCAGCAGGAGCTCGGGCGCCGCGCCCGCCTTCGCGCCCGGCATGGCCCGGCCGGCGGCGGTCACGGCGGATCCGGGGTCGAGGGTCGGCTTGGTGCCGGTGGGGGCCAGGTCGGGGATGAAGTTGTTGGTCAGGCTGAGCACGGTCTTGCCCTTGGCGTCGCGGTGGACGCCGACCCGGGCGCCGTACACGGGCACGCCGTCGACCTGCTGCTGGAACCAGTCGTGCTTGAGTCCCAGCGGGTCCTTGGGCCTGGCGGGCAGCTCCGTGAGCTGGGCGACGGGGTCCTTGGACGCCAGGAGCCCGGCGTTGGCGCGCAGCCAGCTCTTGACGTCCTTGCCGGTGGGGCTCTGCAGGCTCAGCATCGTGGGCACGCCCAGCCAGGGGTCCTTGGCCATGGCGACGCCGGTGTCGGCGGCGATCTTCGCTCCGTCGGAGGCGTTGGAGACCCCCACCTTGGCGAGCGCCTCGGTCACGCCCGGACGGAAGTAGCCGACCGGGGCGGGCTCGGGCGGGCCCGCGGCCGCCATGGTCACCGGCAGCTCGGTCCTGGCCTTCGCCGGAGGGGCGGCGACCGCGGAACCGGAGACGGAGAGCTGCGCGAGCAGCAGGACGGCCGCGCCGGCGGCCACGACCTTCACGCGGCGCGCCGCCTGGCCGGCCAGCCCCACGGCGAAGCACCAGGCCAGGGCCAGCACGAACGCGATCGGCCAGGGCGTGCTGACGGCCGCGAGCTCGCCGGGCGCCACCAGGGCGGTGACCGTGGCCGTGGTGGTGATCACGGCGGCGTAACCGACAGAGGCGCCGAACAGCCGGGCCCTGCCCCGGGTGAGCAGGCCGGCCGTCAGCCCGGCCGCCACGGGCCCGAGCGCGAGCAGCACCATCGGCGAGCCCTGGAGCAGGAAGCGCAGCGGCCAGATCCGGCCGCCGGAGGAGAGCGTGGCCGACCACCAGTCCACCGGCCCGCCCGTGGCGGCGGCCGCCGCGGTGGTGACCCCGTTCACGCTCCTGGCCAGGAAACTCCCGACCAGTCCTTCCGCGCCGCTCACGAGCAGCGCCAGCATCCCCCAGGTCACCGCGACGCAGGCCGCGGCTGCGAGCCCACCCGCCCATAAGGCACGGAAAACGTTTTTGGCCAAGCGCATGGCATGCTCCACACAGGTGCGGGGGGTAACGGGAAGGGTGCAGACCGCCAGCACACAGGCATGCGTAGACCAGTGCTCACGGGGGCTGTAGGGAGGCCAGGGGATTGATCACCTGGAGTATTGAGCCTCCGTCATGTTCCGTCAATATCCATTTTTCGGACTTGACCGCGTACGTGTTGATGTATACGTTTTCTCCGCTTTGATCTTGGTGTCGCTGGTCCCGGCCCGCCGTGACACGAACGCCCGGAGCGAAGTCCGTTCTCACGGCCCGACCCAGCCTGGAGCAGCCGATGCGCCGCAGGTTCTTATTGGTCATGCTCGCCGTCGCGATGGCAGGGACCGGAATGACCGCCCCCGCCCCCGCCCTCGCCGATCCCGTCAGCCCCTCCCCCGCCCCGTCCCTTGCCCCGTCCCCCGCCGCGCCTTCCTCGGAGCGCCACACGATCTCCGTCGGCAGGCCCGCCGACCGCAAGACCGCCCGCGTTCCGGCGGCGACCGCACTGGCGGAGCACCAGTACTCCTTCTCCCCGAACCGGAAGAAGACCTTGCCCATGGTCCTGGCGACCGAGCCCTTGCGC
>NZ_JBSGFQ010000243.1:0-6777 GCF_053603495.1 Nonomuraea sp. NPDC004186
AGAGGAGACCCTGCAGGTACGGCACCTCGCCCTCCGCCGGCTCCTGCGTCACTACCTGGCCACCGTCCGCACGATCAGCCGGAAGCTGAACAGGGGCAGCACGTGGCGGCTGGAGATTGGGCCGTCCGACCTGACGCACCCGGATGTGAGCTTGGAGACGAGCCAGGAGACCAGGGCGTGGATCGCCGCCGAGGTGGACATCATCCTGGCGGCCATGGAGCAGGCGGTACGCACGCCCGTGGCGGACGAGGTGGTGGGCCTGGAGGCGATGCTCGCCGTCCTGCTGCACGAACATGGCCTCTACCTCAAGCAGTTCCGCCTCAGTGAGCTGGCGCTGGTGGCCGCCAAGCACACCAACGACCCACTCCACCTGGCCGTCGCGCACGGCGATCTCGGCTGGGCTCACATCTACACAGGACGCCCCGACCACGCCATCCGTCATCTGCACAGGTCCCGGACCGCCTTCCGCCGGGCCGGGAACACCAGCCGCGAAGCGGCGCTGCTCGACTACATCGGGGTCGCCCACAGGAGCGCGGGCCGCTATGAGGCAGCCATCTCCTATCACCTGCGTGCCCTCGCCCATGTCGGCGAGGCGGGCAACCGCCTGACCCCGGCGACGGTCCTCACACACCTGGGGCTGGCCTACCAGCGAACGGGGCAGTTCGATTCGGCCATCGCCGCCCACACACGCACAATCGAGATCTACAAAGAGGCCAACATCTCAGCCTATCTTGGCCTTTCTGTCGCTCACCTCGCCGAGGCGCACCGCCTGGCCGGACAATCGGGGCAAGCCATCGCCCTTTACCAGGAGGCTCTCGACCTTCACCGGGAAGCGGGCCCCATCAGCGAGTTCCGGCGAGCCGACATCCTCTGGGGGCTGGGGCGTGCCCTCCACAACGCGGGCAGAACCACCGACGCTCGCCGCTACTGGCGACGCTCGATCGCCATCATGCAGGACCTCAACCTCATCACCGCCGAGGAAAGGAACTCTCTGGAAAACAACGAAACTCCCGCGACACCGCAGGTGATCGAAAAACAATATTACTGAGCCTGCAACACCTCGTCCCGGACAGACCAGATTGACCGGGGTCCCGCGTCGCCCCAGTTCGCGGAGGCGACTGGGTCCGAGGTTGACCAGGCGGCGGAGATTGAGGGCGGTGGTGCGGCGGTGGAGCCAGCGGTCGTTGGCGTGGCTGCCGCGGTAGGGCAGACGGCGGTTGCCGCGGGCGACCAGCCAGGCCACGGCGCGCTCCACCATGGGCCGCCGGCACCGGTAGTCGTCCTGCCAGGCGGGGTCGGTGGCGGCTTGGTGGCGGGCTGCGGGTTGTAGATCGTGGTGCGGGCGGATGGTCATCACCGGGGGCCGGTCTTGGCGGTGGTGCAGCGATCATGCAGGGGGCAAGCGGCGCACCGGCCGGTGAAGGTGGCGTGGCGCTGCTGGTGGAGGCCTGCCGGGTCGGCGAGCGGGACGGTGTGCCCGGCGGGGGCAGGTGACGGTGCCGGCGCTCGTGTCGATGACGAAGTCGTCGAGGGTGAATCCGCCGGCCACGGTGGGCTTGAGCGCGGGCGGTTGATCAGCAGCCGGTGTCCGGCCTCGTGATGGGCGGCTCCAGCACCGGGGCGTAACGCGACGGCGGTGACCGCCAGGTGAGCCTTGTAGCCGTCGTCACGGTGCTGACCGCTTTTGTGGATGTTGCGGCCCTGCGGGGCGACGGTGGAGATGATCCGGTCGGGTGCGGTGCGGCTGGCGATCCGCCACCGTCCGTCGGTGCCGTCGGTGCCGTCGGCGGGTTCGACGTCTTGGCCGGCGATCAGGGCCGGCAGGCCGACCGCGTGTTCGGCCGGCTCGTCGAGGTCCTGGCCGGCCAGGTGGTCCAGGAGGGTGAGCGCATCAGTGACCAGGCCATTGACCAGGGCGTTCTTGGCCCCCTCGTCGTCCCAGGCGATCTTCGGCTTGCCCGGGTCGGCGTAGTCGTGGGCGTGACAGTGTGCCGCCAGGAGCGCGGTCGCGCCGGGTACCTGGTAGGCCACCCGGCGGATGGCAGCGACCAGCTGGGTGATGGTGTCCTGGGTGGCGACCGCATCCAGCAGCACCGCCGAATCCAACGCCCGCCGAGTCCGGCCCGCCAGTACCCCAGTCTGCTCCACCACGGTGCGTACGGCCTGGAAGATCCGGTCCGGATCCGACGAGCGGGCCAGCCGACGCCGGAAATATGTAAACAGCGACGGATCCAATCCCTTGTCATACAGGCCAAGCCCGCAGGCGGCCTTCCAGCGCAGGTCGAACCGCAGCGCCGCCACCGTGGCCAGCAGACCCGGCGGCACCGATGGACGCCCCTTCACCGGCGCGTACATGTCCGCGAACGCTTGCGGCGGAACAGCACTCGCCGGTGTTCGGCCAGGAACGGGAACACGCTCCTGGCCGAAATCAACTCCCGGCACACGACCCACACCTCAGGCCCGGCCGGCGGCCAGGGGAGCGCTTGCGGCCAGGCGCTGGGCGAACGCGGTCGCCTCGGGCAGCACCTCGCCGAGGGAGCACACGTGCGTGACAATGCCCAGGTGGGCGGCTTCCGACGCGGTGACGGGATCGCCAGTGAGCAGGTAGCGCTTGGCCAGGGCGGGTCCCATGGCCATCGGCCAGATGGCCGCGCCGCCGTCGCCTGCGACGACGCCGATCCGCACATGCGGGTCCGCGATGGTCGCCGCGTCCGCCCATGAAGATCGCGTCGCAGAACGGCGCGATCGTCCCCCCCGAGGCCGGTCGACCAGCTGAACAAGGGCGAGAGCCTGCACGCGCTGCGCCGCGACCTGCACTACGCCCACCAGGGCGCCATCACCAAGCCGGCCCTGGCCGATCAGACTGACCAGGCGTGGTGTCTGACCGTTTTGACCAACTATGCCATTACCTGGACCACCGAGTATTACTCGCTGGCTGTACGGCAGTTGCGTGCGGCTGGCCGGGACGTCCCGGACGAGCTGCTGACCCACATCTCCCCGGCGCACAGCGAGAACATCAACTTCTTCGGCGTGATCACTGTGGATGTCGAGGCGGAGCTGGCCAAGCTGGACGGCAGCGGCTGGCGGCCCTTGCGGCCGGTGGCCACAGATATGACATTGATGTGATCGTGCGTGCCTGCCCGGCCCTGTGGGCCTGGGCGGCGTCAGCCCAGCATCTGACGGCATCCTGTCGCTCCAGGGCGCCGTGAGGGTTGTGCGGCCGGGCCTGGCTCAGCCGGCGGGTCGGCTACCGCAGCGCGGCGGCGCAGTGTTCGGCGATGAGGCGGTCGTGGCGCTTACTGCCCGCTGCTCGCCGCCGGAATCTGAACATGGCTGTTTGTGTCAGCGACAGCTTGACGGGGAAAGCACAGGTCAACGTCTCGCCGTCTCGGCTACGAGCGCGTTCAGCTGCTTTTCGGCGGACGGGCCAAGGCGCGTGTCAAGCCGCTGGAACGTGCGTGTGGAGCGCTGCGCGGGCCAGTCTTCATCGAGGTACGCGGGGGGGCAGGCCGGGGGCGGCGCGAAGGAGGAGGCCCCAGTCGGCGTGCAGCAGCAGAAGCTGGGGTAGGGCGCCCGCAGCAGGTGGCTCCGCGCCTTCCCATCGAGCGAGGAAGCTCAGGTGACCTGAGCGCAGCGCGTTGACATCCCAGGCTTTGCGCACCAGTTGCTCGGGCTGGCTCGGCGCGGCGGGCGTGCCGTGAAAGGCCTGCACGAGTCCCAACACCTCCGGAGTGGGAAGGTTGCGGAGCAGTTCCTCGACGTCTACACGTCCGGGGGCAACCCATACGTTGGGGTGGACGGCACCGAATCCGGCCCACATCAGTCGACCCTGCAGTTGGTAGCGCAGGTTTCGCAGGCTTTCGGGGACGGGGCAGCTCAACACGGTCCAGATGCCTTCGGGATGGTCGAACGGTGTCGGCGAGAACATCCGGTCTCGGCCTCGCCGTAGCAGTGCCCTCCCCTCGTCCGTCAGTTGGAAGGCGCTGGTGCGGCCGTGCTTGTGGCGGGCGAGAAGAGAGCGGTGCACCATCCGGTTCAGTGCCGCTCGTGTGGCGGACTCGGAGATTCCCAGGGCGCTCGATGCGGACAACAACACCTGCGTGGGCAACGGCGGCACCGCCGCGAGCTCCGCCCGGACACCGAGACTCCCTGTCGGCCTACCTCACGCAATCGGTGCTCTGTGCCCCAGTGCTGGCCGCGTGGGGGCTCGGGCTCGGCGCCCACCGTGCTCCTCTACGCCCAGCCGGCCACCCGCATCACGCAACTCAAGACCAGCGACATGACCGTCTCCGGTGATCAAGTGCTACTCCAGATCGCTGAGGAAGAACTACCGCTGCCCGAGCCTCTCGACCACCTGATCACAACCCTCATCACCCAGCGCCGCAACATGGGAACAGCAGCCAACCCCTCCTCGCCCTGGCTCGGCGGCGTAGGGGCGCACGGTGTTGGGGTTGGGCAGGGCAAGATCGCGCTCTGGCTCGGCGAGTACCGCCCGCTCGCGGCAGTGGCCGACGACGAGATCGGCGAGGCCCTGGAAGCCCTGTGGGGCGGCGCGGTGGTCAACACTTAGAACGCCCGCCGCGCCGCCGTACTGTCCTGGCTCGCCTGGTGCCGCGAGCACGGCTACACCGCACCAGCCGTGCCCGCACGGCCTGGGCGCAGACATGGCCATGACCCTGGATGGCCAGGGTCGGCCGATGATCGCCTGGGTGGACGACGCGGGGCTGTTCAGCAGGAACAAGTGGGCGCTCAAGGTCACCACAGTGCTCAACGCCGGGCACGTGAATCGAACGCGCGTCCAGGTGTTTCGGCCCGAGACACCTTTCCTTAATGGACGGGCGTCGTCCATGGTGGCCAGCAATCGGGGGGTGCGAGTGTCGGCTCCGCCGATTCGGTGGCGGCGGTCCGGGTAGCTTGCACGGCGGCGGCCGGCGCCATCCCGGCGGCCTCGGTCACGGCCGATCGCCGGGACGGCACGGCTTATCGCCCGCCCTCCGCACCGGCCACGAGCGGCGTCCGGGCGGTGGGCAGGACGACCTGGCCAGTGACGAACTCACTCCACAGGCCGAAGGTCAGCGTGTCGCCCGACTCGGCCGTAGTTTCGGCGAAGCCGACCGTGCGGCCCTGGTACTGGCGGGTGGCGCCGAAGGAGAGCTGGAACCGGATGGTGCCCGCGCGGTCCTGCGGCGGCACGGACGTGGGCGGCAGGATCTCGTCCAGTACCCACCGGTAGTCCTTGCGGTACGGGTCGGAGACCCGCTCCAAGGTCTGCTCCAGGATCACCTCGGAGGCGGGCAGCACCACCAGTACCCCGGGCAACGGCCCCACCCGCGTGTTGAAGGCCAGCACCTCCTGCGACTGCCCGTCCGCGGACTCTCCGAGCCCGCCGCCGATCCGCGACCCCGCCGGGCACGCCTGCGCCCCCTGCTTCTCGATCACGGTACGCGCACAGGCTGGAAAGGCACCGGGGTTGAAGCTCACCGACCGGTCGAACAGGAACACGAACCGCCGCGCCCCGGCCGGAACCTCCCCCGTCTCGGCCCGGCTGCGCCGGTCGAAGGCTATCGTCACGCTTCGGCCGGCCCCGCGGGTCGCAGTCACCGACAGCGAATCGATGTTCTTCGTGCCCTCGATGTCGGGCTCGTAGGAACGCTGCGGCCCGCCGGGGGCGGGATCGGGCAGGGCGGGGCTCGCGACTGCCGGCGGTGTGAGCACGGACAGGCAGGCGACCACGGTCGCCGCGGTCAGAACAGTTTTCAGCTTCACGACGCTCCAAGAAGTGGATCAACAAGGTACGGGTCAACACATAATCAACGAACCCCGAAAAGCCATGTAAAGGCCGGAGTAGATGCCTAAGGGGTGACGTGCTCGAAGCAGCCGGTCCGCTCGCCCGCCTCTTCCTCGAGCTGCTCCGTCAGCCCTTGCCGCGACCCGCCCCGGCCCTCAGGCCGGACTACGCTCGCAGACCTGGCCGTGCACGGTGGGTCGAGCCACGGAAACGCCTGCGGGCACGCTGAAGCGGCATGTCACTGGGCGTGGGTGTTGTGCCGTCAGGCGACTGTGGCGGGCATGGCATCGACGATTCCTTGGGAACGGGACGTCGAGTTTCGAAGAGCCAGGGGTTTTCTCTGCAAGCCCTCACGCAGGAGCCGGGGGTGGAGGGAACAAAGCGCGAAAGTTATGGACGACCGGGTTGGAGTCGCCGGTGCGCCAGGTCAGGTCCAGGGTCACCACGCGGGTCAGTGGTGACAGCGGCCGGAAAACGACGTCGCCGCAGCGGAGGCGGGCCACCGACTCCGGCACGATCGACACCCCGAGCCCCCGCGGCGGCGACCCGCGAGTCGCCCGGTTGAGCGGGCCTGGCGGCCGGACCGGGAAGATGGGAGAGGGGAAGGCGGACGTTGGCGCGTACAGAGGGATCAGCAGACCGGCGAACGCCGGGACGCCGAGTTTCTCCGCGACGTCGGGCCCGCCGAGAGGCTTGGGGTGGTACACGACGACATCAGCCGGTCGCGCTGCGAGCGCCGCATGGTCGTCCAGGAGGCCGATCACCGCGTCCGTACACACTCCAGAACTGCCCGCTCGACATGTAAAAGGCCATAGCCGACGGTTATAGCCATAGGTATTGGACGAGAATCGGCCTGCCGATGACCATGATGATCGATCCCAGCTCACCAAGTGGAGAGACATCATGACCGAACGACCCCAGCTGCAGCCGTCGAGGCGGGCGATCCTCACGAGGGGCGCCACGGGCGCGGTGGCGCTGGCCGCCGGGGC
>NZ_JBSGFQ010000244.1:0-6075 GCF_053603495.1 Nonomuraea sp. NPDC004186
GGTGGTTGCCGTGGTTGTGGTCGGTGCGGGTGCTCTGGCGGTGTTCCCCGATGCGGCCGTGGGGGGGGGCGCGGCCGGTTTCGACGTCGCTCGGCCGAGCGACGTCGATGGTCGGCTTTCATCGGTTCAGCCGCAGGTCCAGGAGCTGGTCGAGCTGCGGGTCGCACGTCCGGGACGCCTCGGAGAGGAACTTCCGCAGCGGCTGATCGGCGGCTCACCAAGACCGGTGGGGCCGCCCGTTACAGGTCGGCGAGGAAGTCCAGCGCGACGGCCCAGGCGCGCTCGGCAGCTTGCGCGTTGTAGTCGGGCAGGTCGGGGTCGGTGAACAGGTGGCCGACGCCCGGATAGCGGAAGACCTCCACGTCGGTCCGCGCCCGGCGCATCCGGATGTACCAGGCGTTCAACCAGTCGGCGGGTTCGTAGGTGTCGGGATCGGCCACGTGAAGCTGGACCGGCAGGTCATCGGCCGAGAGGTCGTCGGCCATGTCGGAGGTGCCGTGCATCAGCAGCAGCCCTCGAGACTGCTCGTCACCCAGGGCGAGGTTCTGGGCGATCGCCGCGCCGAGTGAGAAGCCCGCGTACACCAGGCCGTCCGGGGACAGCGGGGCCGCTGCGGTCACGGCCCGCTTCAGCAGCTCATCGCGGCCGATCTCCTCCTTGATCGCAGTCCCCTCCTCGGGCGTGTCGACGACCCGGCCGTCGTACAGATCGGGGACGTGCACCTCGTGGCCGGCCGTCCGCAACCGGTCAGCGGCCTGGTGGACGGCGGGCCGCAGGCCGTACATCGAGTGCAGGAGGAGAATTCGTGCCATGCGCCGCAGCTTAGCCAGCGCTCGGGGTGGTGCTGACGCGGCGGGCTCGAAGTCGTTGGTGTGGGCGAGCCGATCCCCGTCGTCGGCGTGGATGCCCGTCCACCACGCCGACTGCCGCAACGTCATGGTCTACAAGGCGGCTCGGCGCCTACCTCCACCTGGGCAGGCTCGATGACGGGCCGGTGCTGCGGTGGTATCGCGCGTGGCTACCATCACGGTCGAGGGCAAGTAGGTCGGCATTCCCGGCATTGGCGACGGGTTCCAGGTGATGATCAAGCTGATCTCAGGATTCATCCGCTGCCGCGCCGCCTGGGCGCAGCGCCGTGGTGGGCGGGTCGGGCGCATGGGCGGGCCGGAGGGCTGGGGCGCTTGGCTTGGACTGCCGGAGAGCGGCCCGCACGACGACCGGTCCGGGACCGTCTCGCCGTGCGCCGCCTCCCGGGTTGCCGATGGTTGCGAGTGAGGACAGCATGGCCCGGGTGCCGTGGGGAGGGATCGTGGACGAGGCGATGCGGGTGGTGGCACGGGCGTACGGGCTGGGGGAGCCGGTCGGGCCGGCCGTGTACGCGGCGCGCGGCGAGCTGGGCCGGATCTGGCGGTTGGACACCGGGCGCGGTTCGTGGGCCGTGAAGGAGTTGCTCGTGCCCGCCGAGGAGAGTGCCGCCCGGCAGGACGCCGCGTTCCAGCTGGCCGCCGGGAAGGCAGGGGTGCGCCTGCCGCGGCACGTCACGACGGTTGAGGGCGACGTGCTGCTCGACGGGAGGTGGCGGGTCTACGAATGGGTGGATCTGGTGCCGGGTGAGGTGGTCACGGCGGCCGAGCTCGGCGTGGTGACGGCCGGGCTGCATGGGGTGGGGCATCCGGCTACGGGGGCGGTGGCTCCGTGGTTCTCCGAGCCGGTCGGCCGGGACGCGTGGGAGGAGCTGGCGGCGGCCGGGGGTGAGTGGGCGCCGATGCTGGAGCGGGCGCTTGCCGATCTCGTCGCGCTGGACTTCCTGGTCGCCTCGCCCGGCTCTTCCATCACCACCTGCCATCGCGACGTCAACGTGGAGAACGTGTGCCGGGCAGCCGACGGCGGCGTGATCGTGCTGGACTGGGAGAACTGCGGGCCGGCGCGCCCGGCGTTCGAGCTGGCGGGGATCCTCGTCGATCTGCCCCTGGAGGACGCGGTCGCGGCCTACCGGGCCTATCGGGGCGCGGGCGGGCCTGCGGTGGTGGCCGAGCCGGCCGACTTCTCGATGGCGATCGTGGTGCAGGGGCATTTGCTGGAGTTCTACGCCAGGCGTGCCCTGTCACCTGAGGAGTCGGAGGAGAATCGCGGCAGGGCCCGGGCCCGGTTGCACGCGATGCTCGACCGGCCGCTGACACCGGAGAGGATCGACCGCGTTCTGGCGGCGCTCTGAGCCTCTCCCGGCTCTGGTGGCACCCGGGCTCGGCTCGGGCGCTGCCGGCGACCTGATCCAGGCCGACGCGCGCCGCTCGTCTGGAGTTTCGTCAGGCACCCGCTCGGCGAAGGGACCCGTCTGCCCTCTGGCTTGGCGGACTGCGATCTTAAACGTTTCATTTAAAACGATAAGTTGACATCGGTTTGAGTGTTGCGGCATCGTGAGCACATGCCCACAGATGCCGATCACCACCTTGACCCCTTCACTCCTCCGCATCCGGAGCAGGCGCGCGCGCAACGCGTGTACGCGTCCCTGTTCCGGATCGCCGGGCGGCACGCGGTCACCGATGAGCAGCGCGGCCGGCAGGTCCATGCGTCGGCCATCGGCCCGCACGAAGCCGTCAGGCTCGTGACGTTCCTGCTCAGCGGAGCCGCGCGGCTCGATGACGGCGAGCCGGAGGTCGACCACGCCGACATCACGGCGGCGTTGAGCCTCCTCCCGCTGGTGCGCGGGGAGTTGGACGCGCTGGAGGTCAGCCTGCTGGAGATGGCGCGGGGGCGAGGCATGACCTGGCAGGAGATCGCGTTCGGGCTCGGGCTCGGCACCGCCCAGGCCGCCAGGCAACGCCACGAACGCCTCGCGGACCGTGTCGAAGACCAGGAGTAGCACGGACCTCCACACCCCTGCTTCGGAGGATGTCCGTCGTTGGTGTGGGTGTAGTGCTGGTGGCGAAGTTCGGGGCGGTCTCTCCGCGTCTGGATGAACGTGCCCCTGTGGCCGGCTTGACCTTGTCGCCAGCGTCAGCGTTTATCGTCGCGACATGAGCGGCTTCGATCGGGTCACCCTCCTCAAGCACGACCAGAGCTTCTTCGACGCCCTGGTGGCGAGCGATCTCGCCGTCCTGGAGGAGCTGCTGGCCGACGACTTCGTCCTGGTCGGGGTCGAGGACGGGGCCGTCGCCGACAAAAGGATCCTGCTCGACCTGGTGGGCTCCGGCTCCCTGCGGTTCCCGCGGATCCACTCGTTCCCGGACGAGGCGATCGTCCGGGTCATCGGCACAGTCGGCATCGTCGTCGGGCGTACCGGCATGAACTTCACCAACCCCGACGGCACCACGTTCAGCGCCGGAAGCCGCTACACCCACGTTTACGCCTCCGACGACCACGGCGCCTGGCACCTCGTCTCCGCCCAGGGTACGGCGATCAAGGCTTGATCCCCGGCGCGGGCGTCTGGGTGGCGGGTTAGGCAGGCGACGCCGACCGGGGTCCGCGCCTACCTGAATGAGGAGGACAAGAAGATCGCCGCCAGGTCCGCGGTGACGACGGTGCTCAGGCGGGTCGCCGCGTCTCGCTGGGTCGCGGTCGCCGCGGGGTCATCGTCCTTGCGAGCCCGTCAGCCGGCCAGGTCGGACCGGCGGGCGACGTACAGGATCCGGTCGTGTTCGTCCTCGTCGGCCGGGTCCCGTGCGGACGTCCCCACCAGCCCGTGGGTGGCCACGACGTGCAGTCCGGCCCGCTCGGCCGCCTCGCGCACCGTCCGCTCGGAATGGTGCCGTTGCACGTGGCGCATCGACAGCCGCTCCCAGCCCGCCCCGTTCCGTTCGAACAGGTCGAACTGCGTGATCACGACCGCGTCGGCCTCGATCCGCGGGGACTCCGCGAACCAGGCCACGTACCGGTCGCCCCGGTCGGCGACCGTGGGGACGTTGAACATGCGGCGGTAGTAGCCGATGGTGTTCAGGTCGAAGATCAGCACCCCGTCCTCGGTGAGCTGGTCGCGCGCGGCCGTCAGCGCCTGTCGCAGCTGCTCTGTGCCGGTCAGGTACGTCATCGGCACGTCCACGCAGGCGACCACGTCGAAGCCGGTCAGTCCGGGCGGGGGCTCCTGCAGCCGTCCCACCAGGAACCGGATCTCCTCGGCCCCGGGCCGGCGGCGGGCCGTCGCGACCATCGCGGGGGACAGGTCGTAGCCGGTCACCTCGAATCCGCGCTCGCGGAAGGCCACGCTGCTGCGGCCGGTTCCGCAGCCGGCGTCCAGGAGCCGCCGTCCGCCCGACCCGTACCGATCGGCCGCCTCCACGAAGCGGGCCACCAGGCTGGAGGTGTCCAGCTGCGCGTTCAGCTCGTCGTAGCGGGCCGCGATGCTCTCGTAGGCGGCCAGCGTCTCGTCCACGTGCGACATGCGTGCCTCCTGGGTGCGGGTGTCCCGCCGCGGCGCGAGCCGTGCCGGGCCGTTGGGCCCGGCACAGCCGATGGAGATGGACTACCAGATGAACCATGCCTGCCGGTTGACCCGGCGGCCGGTGACCCGGCGCAGCAACTTCCTCACGGAGCTCACCTCCTTCCTGACGACCGAGGGTGGTCAGGTCTGATGCGGGATCCGGCGCAGCTGGAACGGGGGAGGGGTGATGATGCCCGCGACGTGCGGCTGCCCGTGACCGCCGCGTACCTCGAGGCGGGCGCCGTCGGTCACGGCGGCGAGCAGGTCGGAGGCCAGGTTGCGGGCGACGACGGCGCCGGCGCAGGTGAACGGGCCCCCGCCGAAGGGCAGGTAGGGCCCACGGGGACCGGGGCCGTCCCATCTGCCGGGCCGGAAGCGGGTGGCCTGTGGCCAGTGCCGTTCGTCGCGGTGCAGGAGGTAGGCGCAGACCGACACGCTTTCTCCCGGTTCCAGTTGTACGCCGCCGACCTGGTGGGCGCGGAGTACGGGGCGGCCCATCAGCCAGGCCACCGGCCACAGCCGCAGCGACTCCCGTACGGCCGAGTCCGCGGGCACGGTCGCCAGGTCGACGCCGTCGGTCGCGGCCGCCAGCAACGCCCAGGCGACCACGTGGCTCACGGGCGCCACCGAGGTTCGGAACAGCAGCAGATACACCTGGGCGAGCTGGGCGGCAGGCGTATCGGGCGGGGCGGCCTCGAGTATGGCGTCCAGCAGGTCGCCGGGCAGGTCGCGCCGCGGACCGGCCCGCCGCGCGAGCACCTCGACGGCGAGGGCCCGCACCACGCGCACCCACAGCGCCCGCCGCATCGCGCTCGCCAGCCGGCCGCTGGGGCGGATCAGGACATCGTTCCGCACCACCTGCGCCATCAGCTCCCGCAAGGGCGGCGGGCTGTCCGGCCGCAGCAGCGCCTCGGCCAGGAACCGGTACGCGGCGGCGCGCCCGGCCGAGGGCCACTCGCTGACCTCCCCGAGTTCGGCCACCACGGCGGGCAGCCGCTCGCGATGCGCGGCCAGATGGGCGCGTAACGTCGCGCGGGCCGCCCGCCCGATCGCGACCTGCGTCTCCCGCGGCTCCAGCCGGCCGCCGCGGACGTGGAAGAAGTCGGACACGTCGTCGTAGTGGCCCTCCTCGTCCTGCAGCACCCGCAGGGCCTCCGCCGGGTCGGCCACGCACAGCGAACCGTCGTCGGGCAGCCGGAACACCGGGCCCCGCTCGCGGGCCGCGTGCTCGACGAACCCCAGCGGGTCCCGCCGGTACCACCGCGCCGCCCCGCCCGGCCACGGCCGCGTCCCGCCGGGAGCGGCCCGATCCGGTCCTCCGACCGTCGTCATTCCCACCTGCCCCATTTCGGGCGTACGCGCACGCCCGCCGGTACGTGGTCGACACCAAATCAGGAATAGTGCCGGTTAATAAGTTAACGCCGAGGAGTATCGCCACTGAATTTACAGAATTGGTGGAATCTCGGCAATGAATGCGTTGTGTCGTAATGGCATTGCTGACCGTATGCGCCGTGCATGAACTGGGCTGCTTCGATATCAAAAGGAAGTCGCGCTACATAAATGGCATTTCAAAGGCGCGCCGCCGCCCGGAGCCCGGGGGGGCGCCGCCGGGGCGGGGCGGGGCGGGGGGGGGGGGCCGGGGGCCCGCCCCCCCGCCC
>NZ_JBSGFQ010000245.1:0-5545 GCF_053603495.1 Nonomuraea sp. NPDC004186
TGTCCGGGCAGAACTTCTGGGGCGGCCCCACGTTCTCGGTGGAGAAGAACTACCACTGGCGCGACAACCTCGGCCACATGAACCACATCGACTTCCCCGGCGTCTCCGCCGACGGGGAGCGGGTGGCGATCGACGAGACCCTGCACTGGGTCTCGGCGCAGGGCGAGCAGTGGATCACCGAGCAGCGCCACCTGGCCTTCCACGGCGTGGACGCCGAGCGCGGCATCTGGGCGCTGGACTTCTCGACGAAGCTGCTCAACGTCCGCGGCACCACGCTCGAGTTCGGCAGCCCCACCACGCACGGCCGCCCGCTGGCCGGGTACGCGGGCTTCTTCTGGCGCGGCCCCCGATCCTGGACCGGAGGCACGATCATCGCCGCCGGCGGCCAGGGCGGCGAGGAGATGATGGGCGCCGAGGCCCCGTGGCTGGCCATGGTCGGGCAGCACGACGAGATCGACGGCGGCGGCACCGTACTGGCCATCGCCGGGCACTCCAGCGCGCCCGTGCCGATCAAGTGGTTCGTCCGCAAGGAGGCGTTCGCCGTGATCAGCCCCTCTCCCTCCTTCGACGAGGAGATCGCGCTGGCCGACGGCGACACTCTCGAACTGACGCACCGCTACGTCTTCATCGACCGCGTCTGCGAGCGCGCGGAGCTCGACGACCTCGGCGCGGAGTTCGCCCTATGACTCCGCTCTTCCCCGGCGGCACCTCGATCAGTGACCTGGCCGTCTACGACTGGGAATGCGCCGACGGCGTCCATGGCGGCACCCCCCACCTGCACACCGTCTCGACGGAGGCGTACGTCGTGACCGGGGGCCGCGGGGAGGTGCACACCCTCAGCGCCGCGGGCTTCGCCCGGGACCGGCTCGAGGCGGGCACGGTGCTGTGGTTCTCCCCCGGCACGATCCACCGCCTGGTCAACGAGGAGGATCTGCGGCTGGTCGTGATCATGCAGAACGCAGGGCTGCCCGAGGCCGGCGACGCCGTCCTCACCCTCCCCGCCGACGTCCTGCGCGACCGTGACGCCTATCTCGCCGCCGCCACGCTGCCGGCGGACGGCTCGGAGGCCGAGCGCGCGGCCGCCGCCCGGACCCGCCGCGACCTCGCCGTCACCGGCTTCCAGCAGCTCCTGAAGGACGTGGACGACCGGGGCGGCCAGGCGCTGGCGGACTTCCATCGCCTCGCCGCCGCGCTCGTCCGCCCACGGGCCGGGTCGTGGGCGGAGCTGTGGAGCGGGACCGTCGAGGCCGAGACCGAACGCACCCGCAGGCAGCTCGCGGCGATCGCCGACGGCGACCCGGCCCACCTCGGGCAGGCCGCCGTCGTCCGTACCACGCCCAGACCGGGGCCCCGGGCGTTCGGCATGTGCGGACGCCTCCAAACCTGGAAGCCCGAGCCCGGCGCGGGGAGCGAGGTCAACCGAGAACGATCGTGGTCAGGGCACGCGGCAGGAGCGTGACCGCCCCGTCCGTCACGGGGACGGGTCCGAGTGACTCGTCCTCGTTCGTCAGGTAGGCAGCGACCTCGCCGCCCACTCCCTCCCAGGTCACGGGGGTCATGCCGGTGTTGAGGACCTCGACGACCCGGGAGCCGTCGGGGTTGCGGAACGCGGACACCTTCAGGGCGGGCTTCGTGACCGCCGTCTCGAGCCTGACCGCGCCGGGCCTGACGAAGCGGCTGTAGGCGGCCAGCGCCCACAGCCGCTTGGAGACCCGGTAGGACTTGGCCGCCTCGTCGATCAGCAGCAACGCCCGGGTGTTTCCGACGGAAGCACCCAGCCAGTACACGTAGCCGGAGACGTGGCCGAGGGTGAGCGCGTCGTGCACGGCCAGGGCGATCGTGAAGCCGTCGGAGCCGCTGCCGTCGTACCAGCTCTCGTTCCAGCTGGTGCCGTTGGGGTGCCACTCCGACATCCACGTCGGCCGTTCCGTCGGCAGCGGGGAGTCCACGGGGGTGGCGTAGCTGTGCCCGGTATGGACCTTCACCCAGCGACGGGCCTCGGCGTCGGCCTCGATCGCGGCCGTGTAAGCCCTGGCCTCCGTCCAGCCGACCGACTCGCAGCACACCACCCGCATGCCCGAGGCGATGGGACCGAGCACCTTGACGAACTGGGCGGCCTCCTCGGGGGTGAAGCGCATGGAGGCGTACGGGGCCGTCCAGTCGGGCTCGTTCGCGAACCCCAGGTCGGTGATCCGGATGCCTTCCCGCGCGTAGAACCTCGTGTACTGCACCAGGTAATTCGCGTAGGCATGCCGCCACTCCGGCTTCAGCCTGCCGCCGTTCCTGTCCTCGCCGGTGTCCTTCATGTAGCCGGGCGCGCTCCAGGCGACGGCGAAGAAGCGCTCGACGCCGTACGCCTGCGCGGCCTTGGCCAGCCACACCTGGCCGTTGTCGTCGCCGTCCCACACATACTCGGGCGGGGCGTCCGGGCCGCCGGGGTCCTCGGGCTGGATCGACACCATCTCGTCGTACGGGCTGCCCGCCGGGGACGAGCCGATGCCGAGCCGCAGAATGCTCAGCCCGGCGCCCTTCTCGCGGCTGAACCACAGGTCGAGGATCTCCCGCTGTCTGTCCTCCGGGAGGGCTCTGACCAGTTCGTTCCGCCGGAACGCCATGGAGATCCCGAACCCGTCGATGGTCTGGTGCCGGACTCCATCGTCGATCGTGATCGCCGGTGGATCGGCCGGCCGGGGTTCGTTCATCTGATACCTCCGAGGAGACCCCCGCCTTCAGGCGGGGAAGGAATCGGACTCCTGCGGAGCAGGGCAGGAGCAGGCGATTCGCCGCCAGGCGGACCCCCGTCTACGACAACCGAGCAGCACTTGGCTGGTCTTCCTGCAAAAATGTGAGGCGTGGCGCAGCTGGTGAAGCGGGCCTACAAGTACCGCTTCCACCCGACCCCTGAGCAGGCCGAGGAGCTTGCCCGGACGTTCGGTTGCGTGCGCCTGGTCTACAACAAGGCGCTGGAAGAGCGGACCCGTGCCTACATCCTGGAAGGCAGGCGGGTCTCCTATGTGGAGTCCTCCGCCGCGCTGACGGCGTGGAAGAAGACGCCCGAGCTGGCGTTCCTGGGTGAGGTGTCGTCGGTGCCGTTGCAGCAGGCACTGCGCCACCTGCAGGCGGCGTTCGCGAACTTCTTCGCGCGCAGGGCGAAGTACCCGACCTTCAAGAGCAAGAAGAAGGCGCGCGCGAGCGCGGAGTACACCCGCTCGGCGTTCCGCTGGCGCCAGTGCCGGCTCACCTTGGCGAAGATGGACGCGCCGCTGACCATCGTGTGGTCGCGTCCGCTGCCCGAGGAGGCCGAGCCGTCCACGGTGACGGTGTCGAGGGACGCGGCCGGGCGGTGGTTCGTGTCCATCCTCCTCGAGGAGAAGATCTCGCCGCTGCCGCCGGTCGAGGCGTCGGTGGGCGTGGACGCGGGCATCACGGCGCTGGCCACGCTCTCGACCGGCGAGAAGATCGTCAACCCGCGTCACGAACGTGCCGACCGGCGCAAGCCGGCCCGCGCTCAGCGATCGCTCGCCCGTAAGGAGAAGCGATCGAACAACCGGGCCAGGGCCCGGCTGCGCGTGGGCAAGGTGTACGCCCGGATCGCCGACCGGCGCCGGGATCATCTGCACAAGGTGACCACACGGCTTGTTCGCGAGAACCAAGTGATCGCCGTGGAGGACCTGACGGTCCGCAATATGGTCAAGAACCGCTCGCTGGCCCGCGCCATCTCGGATGCGGCCTGGCGCGACCTGCGGATGATGCTGGAGTACAAGGCCGCCTGGTACGGGCGCACACTGGTGGCGGTGGACCGCTGGTTCCCCTCCTCCAAGCTCTGCTCGGCCTGCGGGACTCTGCAAGAAGCGATGCCGCTGACCATCCGGGAATGGACCTGCGACTGCGGCGCGGTCCACGACCGCGACGTCAACGGTGCGAAGAATGTGCTCGCCGCCGGGCTGGCGGAGAGCTGAAACGCCTGTGGAGCTGGTGTAAGACCTCAACGAGAGTCCTCTCGGGCGGGCGACCGGCAGTGAAGCAGGAAGGCCAACCGGCGACGGTTGGAATCCCCCTCGTTCACGAGGGGGAGGAGGTCAACACGGGAACTCCGAGCATGTGTGACTGCGACGACCTTGCTGGCGACCATCCTGCCCGAACTCTGGATCCGGTGCCGTGACGGGTCGCCCGGGTTGAGTGCCGCGGACAGGCCGGCCAGGTTGTTGGCCGGCGCGATCGCATATTAGTGATCGATCACTTTAGCGTCAACGCTAGGCTGTCCCGCAAGGAGCGAGGAAAGGGGGTCCCCTTGGGCGAGTCCGAGACGCCGCGCGTCACGATCCACGAGGTGGCCCGGCGTGCGGGCGTTTCCCACCAGACGGTTTCCCGCTACTTCCGCCACAACGAAGGCTTGAAGCCGGAGACCCGCAGGAAGATCGACCTGGTCGTCCAGGAGCTCAACTACCGGCCCAACCTGGTCGCGCGCTCCATGCGCACCCGGCGCACCAACCGGCTGGCGATCACCCTTCCCGCCTCCACCTATCTGTGGCCGGTACGCCTGCTCAGCGCCGCCTCCACGGCCGCTCACGCCGAAGGCTTCCAGCTGGAGGTCGTCAGCATGGAGGGCGACCCCCGCGCCAGGGCGGAGCGGATCCTGGAGCTCGCGGGCTCGGGGCAGGTCGAGGGCATCCTGTCCTTGACGCCCCTCGAGATCGACCCCGGGGCGTCGCCCGTCCCCATCGTCGTCACGGGCGACTACGACGACAACCTCCGCAGCGTCAACGAGCTCGCGGACGCCTCTCCGATCCGCGAGATCATCGAATATCTCGCCTCGCTGGGGCACAGAGTCTTCTTCCACATCGCCGGCACGCAGACTTTCGCCTCCGCCCGCAATCGCAAACTGCTCTACGAGCAGACGATCAAGCAGCACGGGCTCACGTCGTACGGCATCGCCCTCGGGGACTGGACCCCGCAGTCCGGCTACGACGCCGTCCGGGGGCTGCCCGAAGGAAGCGGCGTGACCGCCGTCGTCGCCGCGAACGACCACGTGGCCATGGGCGCCGTACGAGGAGCGCTCTCCCGGGGCTGGCGCGTTCCCGACGACGTCAGCGTGTTCGGCTGGGACGACGAGGAACTGGGGCGCTTCGCCAGCCCGTCGCTCTCCACGGTGGCCGTCGATCGCGAGGTTCAGGGGCGGGAGGCCATGGCCAAGCTCATCGCGGAGGTCCGGGGCGAGCCGGTGCCTGAATCCCCCTCACGGTCGATCAACCGGGTGATCGTACGCGAGACCGTGGGTCCGCCACCGTACGCGTGCGAGCAGGGCGGTGTGTGATCGATAACGCATGGGCCGGCCAATAGCTGCGACGGCCACCACCCCGCCACGCTGAAACTTTCACCCTGCCTTGACATGCGCCGGGCGCCGCCCTTACACCGTTGGGTGTTATCGATAACGCACCTCATGCATCGGCTCGGCAGAGAGAGTTGCGCGATGTCCAGACGTAGACCCTTGTTGACCGCCTTAGCGGTCGTGGCGCTTGCCGTCCTGGTGGCCACAGGCGGCCCG
>NZ_JBSGFQ010000246.1:0-5408 GCF_053603495.1 Nonomuraea sp. NPDC004186
CGAACGAGCCGCGCGATGGCGTCGGAAGCCTCTTTGACCTTCGCCTGAGCCTCCGGCCCGCCCTGGGCGGCGGCCTCGGCGACACAGTGCGCCAGATGATCCTCCAGCAGGGAGATCGCGACCGACTGCAGAGCACTGGTGGCCGCCGACACCTGCGTCAGCACGTCGATGCAGTACTTGTCGTCCTCGACCATCCGCTGCAACCCCCGCACCTGACCCTCGATCCGGCGCAGCCGCCGCAACTGGTCCTGCTTGCTGCCGCTGTATCCGACCATGTCTCCCCCTTCCGGCTTCTTGAACGTACCATACCCCCCTACCGTATTCAAAACATGAGCTTGTCCGGGGTGATGGGCAGGGATCGGACGCGTTTGCCGGTCGCGTGGTGGACGGCGTTGGCGACGGCGGCCGCCACGCCCACGATGCCGAGCTCGCCGATGCCCTTGGCGCCCAGCGGGGTCTGCGGGTCCGGCCGGTCGACGAAGCGGATGTCGATGTCGGGCACGTCGGCGTGCGTGGGCACGTGATAGTCGGCCAGGCTGTGGTTGACGATCAGGCCCGTGCGCTCGTCGAGCAGCGCCTCCTCGGTCAGCGCCATGCCGATGCCCATGATGATCCCGCCGCGCATCTGGCCGGCGGCCTGCTTGGGGTTGACGATCCGGCCGCCGTCGAACGCCCCGGCCCAGCGCGTGACGCGCGTCTCGCCGGTGTCCTCGTCCACCCGCACCTCGCAGAAGTGCGCGCCGTAGGAGTAGGTGCCGCGCTTGATCGTCTGGTACGGCAGCGCCGACCTGCCCTCCACCTCCACCCCGTCCACCCCGGCCCTGGCCAGGATGCGCTCGTAGGTCTCTCCACCCCGGGGACCGAACAGGCCGCCGTCGCGGGTCTCCGCCTCGCCGGGCGACAGTCCGGCCAGCGGCGAACCGGTGCCGCGCGCCAGTTTCAGCAGCTCGCGGACTAGGTTGTCGCGGGCCGACCAGATGGCCGAGGCGAGCGTCGTGGTGGCGGCCGAGGCGCCGGGGATGCGGGTCCTGGCCACGTCGGAGTCGCCCTGTTCGAAGCGGACCCGGTCGAGGGGCAGGCCGAGCCGGTCGGCGGTGGCCTGGCTCTGCGCGGTCGAGGTGCCGGCGCCCAGTTCGTTGGTGCTGCTGCGGACGGTGACCGTGCCGTCGGCGGACAGGCGGAGCCTGACCCCGGCGATGAGCACGGCGTCGGGGTTGATCGCGGCGGCCATGCCGTACCCGATGAGCCAGCGGCCGTCGCGGGTCGCACGGGGCACGGGCGGACGCCGGGACCAGCCGAACGCGTCCGCGCCGAGCAGGTACGCCTCGCGCAGGTGGCGGCTGGTGAACCGGTTGCCCGCGGCCGGGTCGCGGTCCGGCTCGTTGCGCAGGCGCAGTTCGAGCGGGTCCAGGCCGAGCCGCCAGGCCAGTTCGTCCATGGCCGACTCCAGGGCGAAGGAGCCCGGCGCTACGCCGGGGCCGCGGAAGAAGGCGTTCTGGATGCGGTCCAGGCGTACCACCTGCTGGGCGCTGTGCAGGTTGGGGCAGGCGTACAGATGCCGGGAGGCGATGACCGCGGCCTCGGCGAACTCGTCGGCGCTGCACGACGACACGGCGTGGTGCTCCAGCGCGGTGAGCCGCCCGGAGGCGTCGGCGCCGAGCGAGACGCGGCTGCGGGTCGGGGCCCGCCCGCCGGTCATGGCGAACAGGTCGGCGCGCGACAGGACGAGCTTGACCGGCCGGCCGGAGAGCCTGGCCGCGGCCACGGCGAGCCAGACGTGCGGCCAGGCGACGGCCTTGCCGCCGAAGCCGCCGCCGATGAACGGCGCGAGCACGCGGACGTTCTCCTCGGCCAGCGAGAACTTCCTGGCCAGCATCTCCTTGACCCCGTAGGGGTATTGCGAGGTGTCGTGGACGGTGAGCCGGTCACCCTCCCAGTGGGCCACGGTGGCGTGCGGCTCCATCGCGTTGTGGTATTCGAGCGGCGTGGCGTACTCGGCCTCGACGGTGACCGCCGCCGGGGCGGTGCGGGGGTCGCCGATCCTGGTCACCGGCTCTTCCAGTACGGCGTGCGCGGGCGTGAAGGGCCGCTGCCCGGCCATCGACAGGGCGGCGGGCCACCGCTGGTAGTCGGCGTGGATCAAGGAGGCCGTGTGCCTGGCCTGTTCCAGGGACTCGGCGACGACCACCGCGATGGGCTGGCCGTACCAGAAGATCTCGTCGGTGTTGAGCACGGGCAGGCTCATCGCGGCGGCGCCCAGCGGGCCGCGGAGGGTGGCGTAGGCGGCGGTGCGCTTCATCGCGGGCGCGTTGTGGTGGGTCATCACGAGCAGCACGCCGGGCGCTGGAGGCACGTGGATGGCGGTGACGCGGCCCCTGGCGACGGTGCTGCCCACCACCACCGCGTGGACGAGGCCGGGGAGCCGGTGCTCGGCCGTGTAGCGGACGGCGCCCGCGGCCTTGGCGGGGCCGTCCAGCCGGTCGGCGGGGCGGCCCAGTTCGGCGCGCTGGTGGGCCAGCGGGTCGGGCCTGCCGTCAGGGAGGAGCCTGGCCAGTCCGGCCATCACCTTGCCGGCGAGGGTGAAGCCGCGCGATGCGAGGGTCATGAGTGGGCTCCCTTCAGGGCTCGGCGGATCAGCCGCCTGGCCAGCTCGGGCTTGAACGCGTTGTGCTCGCGCGGCCGCGCGTCCGCCAGGGCCCGCTCGGCGGCCTGGTCGATGAGGTGATCGTCGAGCGAGGTGCCGGTGAGGAGCCGTTCGGCCTCGTACGCGCGCCACGGCTTGGGCGCGACCCCGCCCAGCGCGATGCGCACCCGGCTCGCCCGCCCGTCCTCCAGGTGGGTGAACACGGCCACGCTCACCAGCGCGAAGGCGTAACTGGCCCGATCGCGGACCTTCAGGTAGACCGAGTGGCCGGGAGGGACGGGTGGCAGGTCGATCGACGTGACCAGCTCGCCCGGCCGGAGCACGGTCTCCACGTGCGGGGTGTCCCCGGGGAGGAGGTGGAAGTCCACCAGCGGCACGGGGTCGCGGCCGGCGATGTTGACCACGGCGTCGAGGGCGGCCAGGGCCACGCACATGTCCGACGGGTGCACGGCGATGCAGCTCTCCCCCGCGCCGAGGACGGCGTGCATGCGGTTGAACCCGTCGAGGGCGTCGCAGCCGGCGCCCGGCTCGCGCTTGCCGCAGGCCGAGTGGCGGTCGTAGAAGTAGCCGCAGCGGGTCCGCTGCAGGAGGTTGCCGCCCACCGTTGCCCGGTTGCGCAGCTGGGGCGAGGCGCCGTTCACGATGGCCTGGGACAGCAGCGGGTAGCGGTCGCGGACCCGGTGGTCGGCGGCCACGCGCGTGTTGCGGGCCAGGGCGCCGATCCGCAGCCCGCCGCCGGGCAGGTCCTCGATCCCGGCCAGCGGCAGCCGGCCGATGTCCACCAGCCGTTCCGGCGTCTCGATGCCCTCGCGCATCAGGTCGACGAGGTTGGTGCCGCCCGCCAGGTATGTCGCCCCCTCGGCGGCGAGGGCGCGGGCCGCGGCCGCGTCGGTGGCGGTGACGTAGGAGAACGGGTTCATCGGGCGACCTCTCTCACGGCCGCGAGGATCCCGTTGTACGCGCCGCACCGGCACAGGTTCCCGGCCAGCCGCTCCCTGATCTCGGCGTCCGTCAGGCTCGCCGCCCCGACGGCGCTCGGCACCCCCGCGTCGTGCTCGGCGAGCATGGCCACCGCCGAGCAGATCTGCCCCGGCGTGCAGTAGCCGCACTGCAGGCCGTCGTGACGTACGAACGCCTCCCGCAGCGCTCGTCCCGGCTCGCCGAGCCCTTCGATGGTCGTGATCTCCGCGTCCTGGCACTGGGCGGCGAGCACGAGGCAGGAGTTGACCCGCTCGCCGTCCACCAGCACCGTGCAGGCGCCGCAGGCGCCCTGGTCGCATCCCTTCTTCGTCCCGGTCAGGGCGAGGTGTTCGCGCAGACAGTCGAGCAGGCTGACGCGGGTGTCGAGCTCCAGCTCGTGCCGGCGGCCGTTCACCGACAACCGCAGCTGTATGGATGGCATCCGAAAACCCCTCTAACTCGTACATTCATGTACGGCTTACTGGGCCGACTATACCCCTCCTCCGTATGAGCGCTGTTCCGGAACTACGACCGCGGATAGCATTCGCGTCATGACGCGCGGCCTAGGAGAGCTCGAATCCACCATCATGGAGCGGATGTGGGCCCGGCGGCAGCCTGCCTCCGTCCGGGACGTGCTGGAAGAACTGCGGCAGGAGCGCACCATCGCCTACACGACGGTCATGACCGTGATGGACAAGCTGCACACCAAGGGCCTGCTCAAGCGCGAGCCCGTCCGCCGCGCCTACATCTACGAGCCGGTCGCCTCCAAGGAGGCCTACACGGCCGACCTGATGCGGGCCGCGCTGGCCGGCAGCGGCAACCAGGCCGCCACGCTGGTGCACTTCCTCGAACGGCTCACCCCCGAGGAGGCGACCGCCCTGGAGGCGGCCCTGCAGGTGTTCCCGCCCAAGGGCGGGCAGGCGTGATCGCAGCCGCCGTCCTGGCGCTCTACACGGTGGTCGCCGCGATCTGGCTGCCGCGGCTGATGCGGACCGCGCGCTGGGCCGACCGGGCTCCCCGGCTGGCGATCGCGATGTGGCAGGCGGCCGGCGCGTCCGTGGTCGCCTCCGCCGTCCTGGCCGCGTTCGCCTTCGCCGTGCCCGCCGACGTCGTGGGGCACGGGCTGGCCGGGCTGTTCGAGATCTGTGCGGCGATGTTGTCGGACGGCGACGGCCTGACCGTGGCCGGCGCCGGCGCGCTCCTGGCCGCGGGCGCGGTGCTGGCGCGGCTGCTCTCGTGCGGCGCGGCCGTCCTGGTCAGGACGAGCATGGAACGACGTGCGCACGCGGCCATGCTCGGCCTACTCGGCCGGCGCGACCGCGACCTCGACGCGATCGTGCTCGACCACGACGAGCGGCTGGCCTACTGCCTGCCCGGCAGGCGCGCCCAGACCGTCATCACCACCGGGGCCCTGCGCAGCCTCACCCCCGAGCAGGTCGCCGCCGTCCTGGCGCACGAGCGCGCCCACCTGCGCGGCAGGCATCACCTGGCGCTCGCCGCGGCGCACACTCTGGCCAGGGCGTTTCCGAAGGTGCCCGTGTTCGGGGCGGCCGAGGCGGAGATCGTCCGGCTGATCGAGCTGCTGGCCGACGATGTCGCGGCGCGGCGCCATCCCCGGGTGCAGATCGCCGCCGCGCTCGTCGGCCTGGCCACCGGGCGGGCCCCCGCGTTCGCGCTCGGCGCCGGCGGCGACACCGCGCTCCTGCGCGTACGCCGCACCCGCAACGTGCAGCTGACGGCGGCCGGGGCCAGGCTGCTCACCGACGACCCCGGGACGCTGCACGCCAAGCTCTTCGGCGGGCTC
>NZ_JBSGFQ010000247.1:0-5240 GCF_053603495.1 Nonomuraea sp. NPDC004186
CGCCAAACTGGCGTCCGCGTCCCCGGAACGTGCCTGGAAAACCCTGCGTGAGCTCGCGCTGCGCGGGGAGGGCGACGCGCTCGCGCTGGCCGCGGCGCAACACTGCCGTGAGCACCGCGTTGCGCGCGGCAAGTGACTGCCGACGGCTCGCGTTCCGGACCGACGACGGGTGATGGTGGGCGACGATCTTCTCGACGTAGGCTAGTCCCCAGCCCATCGCGGCAAGGTCGAGCGCCAGGCGTTCCTCCTCTCCCTGGAAGAAGACCACCTCATCGAACCCCCCGGCCGCCAGGAACGCCTCCCGCCGCACCACTGCGCCGCAGGCCAGAAAGCCCAGGACGGCCGGGCCAGGTAGGCCAGGAGGCGTGCCGAGCGGGGCAGCGGCCATGGCGGTACAGGTCGGATCGAGTTGCTCGTCCGGGCCGACCAGCACGCGCGCGGCAAGGACCGCCACCTCGGGATGCGCGTCCAACACCTCGGCGGCACGCTGCAACGAGCCAGGCGCCCACCAGGAGTCATCGTCGGCGAAGGCCACGTAGGGCGTCGCCGCCTGCTTAACCCCGAGGTTGCGTGCCGTTGCACCCAGATTCCGTTCGGCCGCGATCAAGTGGATGTCAGGAAAACTCCGGCGAACGAAATCGGGGGTTCCATCGGTGGATCCGTTGTCGACTACGATGACCGGACCTTCATGGCGGGGCAGCGATCGGGCGAGATCGTTTCGGCGGTTGCGTGTGGCTACGACCACGCTGACGCGGCTTTCGGGCCGTGGCGCTGTGCGGCCTGCCGTGGAGTGCGTGGCGGCAAGGGGAATCTCCGAATTGGGCTGGCTCGGGTGGGGCCTCGGCAACATCTCGCGACCTCCTCCATATCGGTCTCAATCTCCGGAAAGGGGTCTTCTCTAGGTTCATCGGCGACCGTCTCGCGCAGTATCTGTTGGAGGCTCGACGGTGCCGGAGCGGACATTTAGCCGTTCCAGCTGCTGTGGCGGCCACCGCGTGCACGGCCGGCGACGGCCGGTCGTAACCGCTCCGCGACCCGGATCGGCCCGCCACCCATCGCGAGTGCCCCAACCTCGGCTACGGCTATCTGCACAACGCCACCGACGACCACTCCCGCCTGGCCTGAACCGAGATTCTGCGGTCGACGCCCCAGCCGATGGTGTGCCACCGCTCGGCCGCCGCGTCCAGCGTGGTGATCTTGAATGTCCATCCCGAAACAGTGGTCTCAGCACGCCTGCCGAGAGTCCTTGCGAATCCCTCGGCTGCGCGGGAACTACCCTCGTCTCAGTCATGGCACCCCCAGCAAAAGACCGATTGTTGAAATGAAGATCCGGCTGTGGCGTGATCGTCGCTCATGGCATGCGGCACCTCCGCGATCCCAGCCCGCCTACGCGGGCGGTGCCGACCCGGCATACGCTGCCCGCGGCCCTCGTCGTGGAGGACATCGGCCGCTTCCTCTACCAGGCGACCAAGACGTACTCCCTCAGTTGGCACTGAGGACCGCCTCGGGCCCTGCTTGGAGATAACGGCTCGACGTCGTCCAGGACGGCTACCTGCGCCGAACCCAGGTCGGCGCGAGAGCGCAGGAAACGCGCAGGATGCCGACAGCGACCATGTTCGCTGGCGCTTCGTGAATGCCGAGGGCCGATCCGCGCGGCGGGGCAGGCCGCATAGAGGAAGCGCAATGCCCGGATTATCGGCTGGTTGCCGTGCTCACGCTGACCGCCGCGTGCTCGCAGCAATCGGTTATCTGACGTCAGAGCCAGAAATCCCGCTGGCCTACCCCATGCGCGATGGCTCGTTCTCCCTTTGGCGCATCAGGAACGTTGCCTGGGGTTCCAGGAGGGGTTTGACGCCTGGGCCGCCGGGCAGCGGGCGCACATGCGTGTAGTCGTCATCGGCGCGACCGGCAATGTCGGCACCAGCGTCGTCTCCGCGCTCGCCGCGGATCCCGGCGTCACCTCGGTCCTTGGGCTGGCGCGCAGGCTGCCAGACTGGCATCCGGACAAGACCGCGTGGCAGATGTCGGACGTCGCCAGCGACGATCTGGCTCCGCACCTGCTAGGAGCCGACGCAGTCGTGCATCTTGCCTGGCTGTTCCAGCCGACGCGGAATCCCCGGACCACGTGGAGGGCCAACGCGCTGGGCAGCCTGCGCGTGTTCGAAGCGGTGGCTCGATCGCAGGTCCCGGTACTGGTCTACGCCTCCTCTGTGGGCGCCTACTCGCCCGGCCCCAAAGACACTCCTGTCACCGAGGACTGGCCGACGCACGGTTGGCCGATGGCGGCCTATGGGCGGGAGAAGGCGTACGTGGAGCGGGCGCTGGACGTGTTCGAGCGCGATCACCCGGCGGTCCGGGTGGTACGGCTGCGCCCGGGCTTCATCTTCAAGCGCGCAGCCGCCACCGAGCAGCGGCGACTGTTCGCCGGCCCTTTCCTGCCCCATCAGCTGGTGCGTCCAGGCCTGGTGCCTTTCGTGCCGGACACTCCAGGGCTTCGTTTCCAAGCTTTGCACGCCGACGACGCCGCCCAGGCGTATCGGCTCGCGGTCACCAAACCGGTCTCGGGCCCGTTCAACATCGCAGCCGATCCGATCGTCGAGCCACGCGTGCTGGCGGAGCTGCTGGATGCGCGTCTCGTTCCGGCGCCCGAATGGCTGCTGCACGGCGCGGCGGCCGTCGCCTGGCACATGCGCCTGGTGCCCGCCGCACCGGGTCTCCTCGAGATGCTCCTCCGTCTGCCGATCATGGACACCACCCGCGCTCGTACCGAACTGGGCTGGACTCCTGCCCACACTGCGGTCGAGGCCATACGGGAACTCCTTGAAGGCATGCGCGCCGCCGCGGACATGGACACGCCCCCGCTGTCGTCTCGCACCAGCGGGCCGGGCAGAGTCCGGGAGTTCCTGACCGGAGTGGGACAGCGGGCCTGATCGAAGGGAAGCCCGTGGTCCTTACCCGGCCATGGACAACCCGGAGCGTCAGGCCACGTGGATGGCCCTCGATGGACGCAATTCGGAGGAGGCGGTCGCCGACGCTCGGCGCGTGCCCCGCCGCGGGGAGAAGGGAACCAATCACCTGCCCGGCGTCCAGCTCGGAAGGGACAGACCGCTGCTGCCTCGGCGCTTCCCGGGCGCGCCTGGGCATGGGGTGCTGCTCGCATTGGTTCCCCGTCACGGGCGTGCGGAGTCAATGCGAGTAACGGCTGGGCGGGTCCGCCAGTGTCTCGAGGTCGTCGGCGGAACCGATGCGTGCAGGCGGCCATGGCAGCCGGCATGAGCAATGCTGTGGCGGCCGCCGGAGGGACGGACCGTGCGTCTCGATGGGGACGGTTCGGGTACGGGTCGGGCATGGGCCGCATCCTGGTGGGAACTGCCTCGTGGACCGACAAGACGCTGCTGGAGTCGGGGTGGTATCCCGACGACGTCACCTCCGCGCAGGAGAGGCTGGCCTACTACACGAGCCGGTTCCCCGTGGTGGAGGTGGATTCGTCCTACTATGCGCCACCCCCAGAGAGCACGGTCTCCCTCTGGCGCGACCGCACTCCGACGGGGTTCACCTTCGACATCAAGGCGTTCTCGCTGCTGACCCAGCATCCGACCAAGCCGACGGCTCTCCCCAAAGACCTGCGGGACCGCCTTGGCGACACCAAGAAGAACCTCTACCTCCGCGATCTGGACCCGCAGGCCGTCGACCAGCTATGGGACCGGTTCCTGACGGCCCTGGCACCGCTGCACGATTCGAGCAGGCTGGGCGCGATCCTCTTCCAATTCCCGCGGTGGTTTCCGATCGGCAAGCGCAACAAGCAGTACATCCTGGAGTGCAAAGCACGCTGCGATCCCTTGCGGATTTCCGTCGAGTTCCGGAATCACACCTGGATGAGGGAGGACAACCAGGCCGAGACGCTGGATTTCCTTGCCTCCTACGGGCTTCCGTACGTCAGCGTGGACATGCCCCAGGGATATCCCGACTCCATCCCACCCGTGCTCGCCGCCACCGCGGACCTGGCCGTGGTGCGCTTCCATGGCCATTCGGCGAAATGGACCAGCCACGACGTCCACGAGCGGTTCGGCTATCTCTACAGCGAGGAGGAACTGCAGGAATGGGCGCCCCGGCTACGGCGACTGGCCGAGGACGCCGACACGACGCACATTCTCATGAACAACTGCTACCGCGACAACGCACAGGTCAACGCCGGGCAACTGGCTCACCTGCTCCGGCGCGACAACGCCGAGGCCGAATAACCGAAGCCGAGTAACCCCCTCAATTTGTCCGCGACCGCATCGGCAGCCGATCCGCGCTTTGTCCAGCTCCACCGCCGGTCAAGTGCTCAACCGCGTCCGACTGTCCTAAGAAGGCAATCGGCGTCTGTCGCGGAGCTCTCGGTCCACTACGTCGAGATCGATTTTCTGACGGCCCTGAGGAAAACCTTCGCGACGCTCCACGGGTTGCCCTCGACCCGTGGGGATACGGCAACTCGCTGGAGTGGGCGACCTCGTGTCCGCTGCCTCGACACAACTTCACGTACCTGCCGCCCATCCGCTCTGAGCGGCCCGCCTTCGACCTGCACCACCCGCATTCATCCCACGGGGAACCGCCACGAACTCGTATGCGTGTTCCTCGCCACACGTCACAACCAGGGGCCTCGGATGGTTTTCCATCGTGCTGCCGTCGATTTGTCGCGTGCAACGTTGAACTACGTCGCCGGAGTGATCCGCCGGCACCGCAAGGCGATCGGGTCGGCCTGGCGGATGCTCAACCCGGGGCAGCAGGCGCTGCTGGTGCTGGTCTACCTGCGTAAGGGCGAGACATTCACCGAGCCGAACGGGACGATCCTGTGAACCTCTGGAGCGCTGCCCGGCAAAGCCCACGATCTGAGCGCCGCCCAGATCTGGGGCATCCTGCGCGCGCTGGAGGCGGCCGGGATCATCACCCTGGCCGACAAGGCATCCCAGGGAGCCGAAGGTCCGGTGCTCACCCCGTACAAAGGTAAGGACCCGGCGAATGAGCGAATGCGCAGCTGAAGAGCTGGAAGATCCTCCGCAATCTACGCTGCAGCCCCAGCAAGGCCGGCCACCTGTGCAAAGCCATCGCTGTCCTTCAGAATCACCGAGTTGCGCAGGCAGCGTGACGATGAAAAGCATTCAGTGAGGTGATCTCAGCGAAATAGTTCGGACGAATTGGGATTTCTTGGACGCCGCTGGTGGCGTTCCGGGCCTATCGGGAGGAGTTGCCGAAGGCCG
>NZ_JBSGFQ010000248.1:0-5009 GCF_053603495.1 Nonomuraea sp. NPDC004186
GAGCCGATCGTGCGCCTGGTACGCGACATGGCCGCGTTGCGGGATCCCCGGCAAGTGCCCACCCCGATCAGCCCGGGCAGTCCACTGCTCCGGCGTCGACTCCGCGTGGCGTCCTCGCGGCGTTCGAGCAGGCCCCGGTGTCACAGCTCCTGGGTGATCCGGGAGGCCTTGCTGGGTCGATGCCGACCTCGTGGGCGAGCCGGGCGACGTCGAACCCGGCCCGGCCGGAGGTCTCCCGCTCCAGGACCGCGTTGACGATCCGCAGGGCCGTGCGCAGCGAGGAGGCCTGCGGCGGGTTCGCTGTCACATCCGCACTACAGCGAGATGATCGCGACCGGAAGCACCGCTCTCAGCCGGTCGGGCACAGGGCGAAGACGCGGGCCGGGAAGCCGGATCCGCCCTGGGGCTTGGGCCAGGTCGCCACGATCAGCGCGCCCGTCTCGGGCACCTGGTCGAGGTTGGCCATCAGCTCGATCTGCCACCGGTCCCGCGCCAGGACGTACAGCTCCAGGCTGAAGTCGCCGTTGGACGTGGCCGACCCGGGATCGGTGTCGGTCTGCTCATGGCCGATCGCGGTGACGCCGACCTGGTCGAACAGGTACCGCAGCACGTCGGCCGACCAGCCGGGGGTGTGGCTGACCCCCGCAGCGTCCTTGTTGGCCATCGCGTCCCGGTCCGGCCAGCGCCGGCCCCAACCGGTCCGCAGCGCCACGAACGCCCCGGCGGGGATCCGCCCGTTGCGCCGCTCCCACGCCGCGACGTCCTCCATCGTCGGGGTGGCGTCCGGATCGGCCGCCACGCGCTGGGTGATGTCGAGCACCACCAGCGGCAGGATCATCTCCTCCACCGGGATCTCGTCGACGGTCCGCGCGCCGGCCACGAAGTGCACGGGCGGGTCCACGTGTGTGCCCCACTGCCCGACGAGCGTGTACAGGTGGACGTTGAAGCCGTCCCCGCGATCCATGTCGAAGACCTTCTCGCGCCGCTCGTCCGGGAACGCGGCGAAGTGCGGCTGCCCCGGGCGGAAGGCGTGGGTGAGGTCCACGCAGGTCGTCTTAGCGGTGAGCTCGCGGTAGGCCGACCACAGAGGGGGTTCCATGAGCTTGGTTCTCCTTCGTCTGGACAAGGGCGGGACGCCTACGGCGTCCGTGGCGCAGGTGGTAATACAAGTAGCAGATCGCCACGAACGGGACGCCGAAGTACAAGGCGGCGACCTGGGCCGGGTCCAGGGCCACGCCGACCAGGGAGACCGCGCACAACCCGAACGCCAGGACCGGCACGACGGGGTAGAAGGGCGTGCGGTAGGCCAGGGTCCGCACATCTCCGCCGGCCCTGAGGAACACGCGCCGGTGGAAGAACTGCGAGGCCGCGATGGACATCCACACCCCGACCACGGCGAAGCCGGCGATCGACACCAGCGCCAGGTAGACGGTCTGGGCCGCGATCACGCTGGTGAGCAGGGAGGCGATGCCGCCCAGCATGCTGACCGCGAGCGCGACCATGGGGATCCCGCGCTTGTTCAGGCGGCTCGTGCGCCGTACGGCCCGCGCGTCGTGCAGCCCCCTCCGGCTGGACGGGGTCGTGCGGCGCGTACAGTCCTGCGGGTGGAGGTGCGGTGATGCCGGAATGGCTGGAGGCGGGGCTGTGGGGGTCGGTGGCCGGCGGGGCCCTGGTCGTGGGAGCCGCGGTCGCCTGGTCGGTGAAGGTCCCGGCGCGCTGGATCGCCATGATCATGGCTTTCGGGGCCGGTGTCCTGATCTCGGCGCTGTCGTTCGAGCTGATGGACGAGGCCGAGCGCGCCGGCGGGCTCTTACCGGCCGCCGCCGGCTTCCTCGCCGGAGCCTGCGCCTACGTGGCGGCCAACGCGCTGCTGGCCCGGTACGGCGCGCGGCACCGCAAGCGTTCGGGCGATCAGCAGCCGAGCGAGGCCGACGTCCAGGGGAGCGGCGCGGCGATCGCCATCGGCGCGCTGCTCGACGGCGTCCCCGAGTCCGTGGTGCTCGGCCTGTCCCTGGTGGGCGGAGGGAAGATCGGGCTCGCCGTGCTCGCCGCGGTGTTCATCTCGAACGTCCCAGAAGGGCTCTCCAGCGCCGCCGGGATGAAGCGCGCGGGCCGCGGCCCCGGCTACGTGTTCGGCATCTGGGGCGGGATCGCGCTGGCCAGCGGCCTGGCGGCACTGCTCGGCAACCTGACCATGCAGTCCGCCTCGCCCGCGTTCACCGCGGTGATCATGGGGGTGGCGGCGGGCGCGATCCTCGCCATGGTGGCCGACACGATGATCCCCGAAGCCTTCGAGCGCGCGCACACCCTCACGGGGCTCATCACCACGATCGGATTCCTGGCGGCCTTCGCCATCGAGCGCCTGGCCGAGTGAGCCTTCACCGGCTGAGCCACCGCCGGGAGACGCGGATCCGCAGCCGGCCGTAGGGGAGCGTCCCGGTGACCAGGACGTGCGGAGCGCCGGGACGTGGACGGCCCGGCGCCTCGCAGGTCACGCGGCCCCAGTCGGTGCGCACCCCGTCGGTGTTCGCGGTCGCGCCGCGCGGCAGGACGATCGTGGCGGATCCGTAGTCGAGCCGGAGGCCGATCTCGATCTCGGCATGCGCGATGACGGCCCGGGACAGATCCAGCCGTACCTGGCCGTACTCGGACTCGATCCGCAACCGGCGCGGGACCTGCCAGTCGCCCGCCCGCCTGATGCGGCCGCCGGTGGAGCTCAGCTCCACCGTCTCGTCCGGGAGTTCGGGCAGGTCGGCGGTGACCGCCACCAGGTCGCCGTGGGAGGCGGCGGTGAGCGCCCGTTCGAGCCGCTCCTCCATCTCGGCGGAGCCGAGCCGGCCGTCGGCGAAGGCCTGCTGAAGTCGTTGGACGACCATGTCGCGGTCGCCGTCGGAGACTCGCGTCCGGAGTTCCATGGTTGCCTTCCTGTTCGGTCGTGGCGGCTCGCCGGTCAGAGGTCGAGGTCCTCGACGACGGGGCGTTCGGCGATCCCGGCGATCCGGGCGTAGAACTCGGCGGGGATCCTGCCGCGCAGCTCCTCGATCGTGCCGATGACCTCCACGACGGCATCGCCCGGCACGAAGCCCCAGCTCGTCTCGCCCAGGCCGAGGTAGCCGAGCCAGTCGTCGGACTCCGAGCCGCTCACCCAGCCGGGCGAGCGATCGACGTGCAGGACGAACGTGCCCTTGCCCGAGCGGTACACCCGGAACGTCTCCACCCGCCCGCTGCGGCCGGTGCGGCCCCACTCGCCGAGCAGCACTCCGGAGAAGCGCCGCTCGTCCCCGGCGACCTGGATGACGATCTCGTCGTATCCCTGCCGGCGGCCCTCCTCCGCCTCGACGTAGCGCCGCAGCGCCTCGCTGATCGCCGCCGCCGGCGTGCCGCCCGCCAGGCCCTGCGCCCGCTCCAGCAGCGGAAGGTCCTCGTCCGGGATCTCGATCTTCGTGCCGCGCACCATGGCCGCCCTCCTCGTGTATACGTATAAGCCTACGTATAAGGGAGGGCGATGGCAACAGGGTCAGAACAGGCCCGGCTGCTCGCTCGGCCGGTGCGGCGGCCGTTTGGGCGCGAGGCCGCCGATGGCGTCGAGGTCGTACAGGGACCGCCAGCGCGTGCGGCCCCCCTCGGCCAGCAGGCGCCGCAGCAGCCGCGCCGTCACCTCGGCGTCCGGCAGGGCCCGGTGGCGACCGGCCGGGCGGGGGATGCCCAGGTGCGCGAGCAGGGTGTCCAGGCTGTGGGAGGGCAGCCGCGGATACAGGTGGCGGGCCAGCCGTACGGTGTCGAGCAGCGGGACGGCGGCCAGCCGCGGGCACCACGACCGCAGCCCGGCGATCAGGGCCGCCTCGGTCGCGGCGTGATGGGCGACGAGCCGGTACGGCGGCTCTGTCAGGCGGTCGTCGAGAGCGGCCATGACCTGCTCGGCCGGTGGGGCGGTGGCGAGCATGGCCTCGGTGATGCCGGTCTGCCGCACGTCCCACGGGGTGACGGCCACGCCCGCCGGCGGGGCCATCAGCGACTCGAACCGCCACACCTCGGCCAGGTCGCCGCCGCTCGCCTTGACGGCGCACACCCCCACCTCGACCGGCACCAGGGGACGCCCCTGCGGCGTCAGCCCTTCGAAGTCGATGACGACCAGAGTGTGGCGGGTGAAAACGGCGTCGTCGTACAAGGCGATCCGTGCTGCGGGCGCGTCCACGCGGTGACGGTACCCCGTCGCCCGTCCGCACACCCGCGATGTGGAAGGTCGACTACCGCGCCTAGGAGGTCGCGCCGGCGCGAGTGACGAGGGTGACGAAGGTGAGGCGGGCCGAGCCCACCCGGCCGGTGACCTCCCAGCAGCCTTCGACGGGGAAGTACACGCCCGTGGCCTGGAAACCCGTGTCGCCGTAGCCGTCGGGCACGTCGCTGCGCAGCGGCGCGGCCGGTCCGTCCAGCCGCCGCCCGCTGATCGCCAGCTTGCCCGCGACCCCCCGCCACCAGCCGTACTTCATGGAGATCGAGCCGTCCGGCCGGACGAAATCGGCGCCGGCCTCGATGACGCCGTCCGGCTCCAGCCCGCCCACCCACAGGCTCCCGGCGCCGTGGGAGCTCTCCCTGCCGAAGAACGGGCCGGGCGTGCCGTTCGAGGAGGTCGGAGCGGGGCTGGGCAGCGTCACAGGGCAGTCGCCGGGGCCCGCTCCGGAGGAGCAGGCCGGGCAGGACAGGACGGCGGCGAGGGCGAGGACGACCGGCAATCTCATGCCCGGCATACACCGGAAAGGGCCGGACGGTTCCCGGGCCGCGGGCTCAGAAGGAGAGGAGGGAATGGCAGTGGTGGGCCACGAACGAGGCGAAGCCGGGCACCAGCGCCACCGCCGCCGGCCCGCTCAGCAGCAGGGCCACGCTCGCCACCCCGGCCAGGCGCTCCACGCGCCTGAGCGGGGAGGCGGGGTTGAGCATGCGGCGTACGCGCAGGAGCTTGGCCACCTGCTGCTCCGGCAGGCCACCGGCCAGGGACAGCACGGAGGTCA
>NZ_JBSGFQ010000249.1:0-4986 GCF_053603495.1 Nonomuraea sp. NPDC004186
GGAGGGCCAACCTCCATCACCAGCACAGCACCGCCTTCAGAAAGCACGACCTCCTACATCGCAACCTCCAACAGCGTTCGTGGCACACGAATCTCGACATCCTTCGATGTCTCCGACCGGGGCCAGGAGCGCCAGCCAGCCCGCGAGCCGAAGGAAGATCAGATACAGGAGCCGCAACGCCATGAACGACGATGATGCCGAGCGCACGCTCGAGTGCCAAACCGCTGGTCAACAGCGCTGGCCAAGTTTCCGGCACTCACAGGCACGCTCCACGTCCGACCGAATCGTGTATTGGGCAGGTAAAGATGATCTTTCGTCCTTTTTTACGGGTGATCCGCTTGGCTGGTCGTGATCTTGATCACCTACGTGAGGAGAGATGTGAACGTCCAGCACCCGTCACGGCGGCAAGCGTTGCGCACCTCGCTTACGGCGGCCTCCGCGCTGGCGGCGACCCAGGCAGTCGCCACACCTGCCCGACCGGACGCCCCGCAGGCAGGTCCGGGAGGCCAGTACGCCCGCAACGTCGAGCTCGTCGGATACACCGACATGGACCACAGACCGGCCTTCAAGATGGCGATCCGCCGTGTGGGCAACCGGTGGTTCCTCTACACCGGCCACTTCTGGGACTCGGGCTGGAGCGTCGTGGACGTCACCGACCCGCGGCGGCCGGAGGTGGTGGCGTTCGTGCCAGGGCCGAAGGACACCTGGACACTGCAGGTCGATGTGCACGGCGACATCATGGTGACGGCGCTGGAGCAGATCTTCTCCAACTTCGGCGGCGATCCCGCGGCCGGCTTCGAGGAGGGGATCTACATCTGAGACATCAAGGATCCCGTACGCCCGCGCCGGCTCGGCCACTACCGGACCGGTGGAACCGGCACGCACCGCAACCTCTACCCTGGCGGCCGCTACGTGCACGTGGCGGCGGGGGCGCCGGGATTCCGGGGCAACATCTACACCATCGTCGACATCGAGGACCCGGCCCGGCCCAGGGAAGTGAGCCGCTGGTGGGTGCCGGGCCAGCGTGACGGCGAGCAGGTGCCGCCGCCTGCCGAACGGCCGCACACGCACGGCTTCTGCTGCGCCAACAGCGCCGACGTGTCCCTGCACGGCCCTCCGTACGTCGTCGGCGACCTGGCCTACCTGCCCTACGGCGCGGCCGGGCTCATCGTGCTGGACATCTCCGACGTGACCACGCCCGTACCCGTCGGCGGCCTGAACTTCAGCCCGCCCTTCCACTCCCGTTTCGGCGTGCACGGCGTGTTGCCGGTCCCCGACAGGAAGATAGCGTTCGCCAACTCCGAGGACGTCTCCTACGGAAAGGGAGCCGCTCCGCACGCTTCGATCGTGGACATCTCCGACCCGGCGCGCCCGTGGCTGTTGTCCCTGTTCCCCACGCCCGAGCCGCCGCCGGGAGCACCGTACCCGGACTTCTCGAGCAGGGGCGGCTGGAGCGGCCCGCACAACATCAACCACCACCAGCACCATCCCGACGTGCAGCGCCAAGGCGACCTCTTCTACATCGCGCACTTCAACGCCGGGCTACGGGTCTACGACGTGTCCAATACCCGACTGCCCCGCGAGGTGGGCTACTTCGTGCCATCGGACCCCACCCGCAGGTACGGCCCGATGCCCGAAGACCGGCTCGTGGCGCAGACGGAGGACGTCGTGGTGGACCGGCGTGGCTACATCTACATCTCCGACAAGAACCAGGGCGTCCATATCCTGCGCTACACCGGCTGACGGAGCACCGAGCCGTCCAGGCCCTGCGCCGGAGTAACGCTCGCACTGCTGATGACCTCGGCCGTGCAGAAGCCCGGCTTTGACCGCCACCCGATCACGCCGCAGCCGGAGGCGGTCCCGAGCAACCCACCAATGGAAACACGGCAAGGCGCTCCCGGCCGACTTCACAATCTCGTGCATGACCCGGCGACGCTGCTGGTGGCGTTCGACCGGGTCGCGGGCAACCAGGGCGCCAACGCGCCGGGCGTGGATGGTGTGACGGCCGCCGACGTCGAAGAGGCAGTTGGCGTTGCCGGGTTCCTGGACGATCTACGCGCCCAGCTCAAAACGGGCGCGCTCCAACGGCTGCCAGTGCCGGAGAAGACGATTACCGGCAGCGGGGAGCAGGGAGAGAAGCTGGCGGCGGGATATGTCCGGCACGCCGAGCTCCAGGCCGTCCGGGGATCTGCCGGGCTCACCATTCATGATCGATTTCTGTCAGCTCAGAAGGCGGCAGCGGATAGGCCGGTCAACTGGCGTGTCCTTGTACGCCGCCTGGTCAGTGCGGCTGCGACTCCTCGCGCAGAAGCCACGATCGCCGCGCGAGACGCAACGACGAGGCGCTCGGCAACCAGAGCAGCTCAGGCGTGTGCGAGGGCGGGCGGTCGCCATTGAGGAGGAAGCCCTCGCAGGCCGTGGCGGTGTCCGGAAGGCGTGTGTCACGGGAGGTCGACGCGGGTGATGGAGAGGGTGCCGCCCTCACCGAGATCGTTGAACAGCACGGCTGAGCCGTCCGGTGCGAAGACCGGGTGGGGGTGGGCGGGGTGGCGGGTCGCACGGGTGTGCGGGCGGGCGGCGTCGTGCCGCCCTCCACCAGGTCCACCAGCAGCACGTCGGCGATCCGTCGGCGCCATCCCAGCTCTTGCCGGGCGGTCCACAGGTCCGGTCGTGTCGACCACCGCGAGCGTGCCGTCCCGGGTGACGTCGCAATGCGACCGTTGATCTTGTCGCGGCGTCAACGTTTTCAATGATGGCATGGACGCCATACCGTTCGACCGGCCCCACCCGTTGGAACCGCCACCTGCCTACGCACGCCTGCGCGCCACCTCTCCCGTGGCCAGGGTGCTCACTCCCGACGGGCAGGAGGTATGGCTGATCACCTCGTACCAGGCCGCGGCGATGGTGCTGTCAGACCGCCGTGTCGGTGTCGCGCCGCCCGGCGCCGACACCACCGGCAACGACACGCTCTTCCAGGACGGCGAAGCTCACATCCGCCTGCGCCGCGCGGTCTCCCACGCCTTCGGCCCGCGTGCCCTGGACAAGCTCGTCCCCCGCATCGAAGGGCTGGCCGAGGAGTACGTCAGAGCCATGACCGACATCACAGATACCTCGGAGGAGCGATCAACGAGTACCGCCGAGCCGCCTAGCTCGAAGGACGGCCTCACTGCCTTCTACGCAAGTCAGATCCCAGCAGAGGGCTGCAGCTGGACCGGCACGGGATCTGACGTAAACCCGAACCCGGCTGGCACGTGTGCGACATCCCGACCGTGTTCCACCTCGACCACGTTCGGGGTTTGGCAACGGTGAGCAGCAGCAGGCCGAGCTGTTCGAGCGGGTCGGGCATGCGCGGGATGAATGGACTTCGCCGACGTGCTCGCGTTCAAGAGCGCCGTACTGGCTCGTCATCACGCCAGCGGCACACGGGTGGGCCGCTGGATCAGAGGGTGCGCTGTCCGACCAGGCCAGCATTCGGCCTCGTCGATAACGGCCTCCTGACCAGCCCTATCAGCCCTTTCCGGCTTACTTGGTCTGCCTCCCCACATCGGGTGCATCCTGGCCACGCTGGATCTCCGTGATCGGCCTGGGTCGTGGTGCTCGCCTACGAGGTCGGACCGGTCGCCCCGGTCTTCTCCGCCGCTCGCCAGGCGTTAGCCACGGTACTGCGCGCCGTGGCTACGGTCCGAGGGTTTCCGGCCGCGGCCCGGTGAGGTTCCCGGCGTTGAGTACCGTAGTGACCTTGAGGGCCCATTCACTGCCATAGCGCAGCCCGTTGTCGTCCATCCAGGCGATCACCGGCCGGCCCTGGCCGTCCAGGGTCATGGCCATGCCAGCGCCGGGGCCGTACCGGATCCTGCCCACGACGGCGCTCTCGCACCGGCCGCCCGAGCAGGCAGCCAGCATGATCTGGTGTGCGGCGGGGTCCTGGTAGGCCACCAGCGCCCGCCCGGCCGCGTCCGTCACCACGGCGGGAAGCGTGTTGGCGTGGGACGGGCCCGCCAGCGCGACCGGGTCGATCTGGGCGCAGCCACGGTCACGGCAGTCGAGCAGTTCGACCGAGCCGTCCCGCATGTCGCGGTGGACGATGGCCGGGCGCCCGTCGGCACGCATGGCCATGGACACACCCCCGCGCACGCGGCTCCGGTACGAAGGTTCCGTGCCCTGGCCGTCCTGAGCCGCCGTCACGCGCGGCGTCGTGCAGGCCGCGTCGGTGCAGGTGATCACGGACAGGGTGCCGTTCCTGGAGTTGAGCCGCGCGGCCACCGGACGGTCGTCCGCGCCGACCGCCACCGCCAGGCTGCGCTCATTGCTGGTACCGAAGGCCGGCTCCAGTTCGGCGGACATCTTCCGCTCGGGCCGGGAACAGGCCGGATCGTCGCAGAAGGTGAAGGAGACCGTGTCCGACCTGGGCTCGGACGGGGGTTGGCCCGCCGGTCGCTCGTTCTGACGCGTCTCCACGACGACCAGGCCGCCGTTCGGGCGTACCGCGAGCGCCACGGAGCTGCCTTCCGGGTCAAAAGTGGGCTCGGACAGCGGTTTGCCCTCCGCCGGGGACACGCACCCTTTGCCGTCGCAGATCAGCAGGCCGAGCCGGACGGCGTTCCCCAGGCGGCCCCGGACCTGGGGGTCCGCGTTCCAGGTGGTCAGAACCAGGCGGCCGTCGGCCAGCCGGGCGCTGGCACCGACGGGTCCCGTCTCGGTGCGCTCCTGACGGGCCCACGCGAACGAAGTGTCCCGGCAGGAGGCGTCCACGCAGGTGAGCAGCCTGGTCGAGCTGTACACGCTGTCCATGACCATGGTCAGCGGCCGGTCCGTGCCGGGATACACGGCACGCAGGTCGACGGCGGACAGCGAGGGACCGCCGGTGCCGCCCGAGCCCCTCGACCCGCGCGTCCATCCCTCGGTCACGTTCGTCTCGGAGACCTCCACCCAGCCGAGCGGGTTGGTCAGGGCGACGCCGCCGTACAGCAGACCCGGCAGCGCCAG
>NZ_JBSGFQ010000250.1:0-4913 GCF_053603495.1 Nonomuraea sp. NPDC004186
CGACAGCCGGGCCAGCGCGCTGACCACAGCACGCAATTCAACCCTCAGCTGGACCGCTCAGCCGACCACACCTTGATCGCGAAAGATCGAGGCTAAGACGACGGGCCGAGCACGAGTGTGGGAGGGACGTAATGTTCCCCCGGAGTGCGGTCGTCGGCGAGAACGTTCGCGGCGGCGAGTTGTCCCATGGACCTGAGCTCGAGGTCAATTGTCGTCAGCCGCCGGACCCCTTGGTCGACGATGATTCCCTCCCAGTTGTCGACCCCGACAACTGCCAGATCCTGAGGTACGCGTAGACCCTTGGCCTCACAGACATCGAGTACGCCACGGGCGATGTGGTCATTGCCGCAGAACACCGCGTCGACCTTCGCGCCGGACTCGAGCAATTCCTGCATGGCCTTGACTCCCGACCCCTCGGTCCAGGAGCCATAACGCGTCGGAGCGGCAGGGCGGAGCCCGGCCTCATTCAGCGCGCTGAGCATGCCGCGCTCCCGCAGGCTTACGGCGATACTCGACGGATTGCCGGTGAGGTGGGCGATATGTGTGCGCCCGCGTTCGATCAAATGGCGGGTGGCGAGAGCTCCCGCGCCCTCGTTGTCCGGCAGGAAGACGACGTCTTCGGGGTGGTCGGAGGCCGCGAAGGCGTATGTCACCGGCACGGTGAAATGGTGCGTGATCGACGGTGATCGGCGCTCGTGCCCGTCCCCGATGACGATGAGTCCGTCAATTTGGCGAGCCTGGAACTGGCGGATGCTTTCGGTTATCTCGCGATGGACGAGAACGTCTTCGTCGAAGACGAGGGCGGCTTGTTGGAGCCTGCCGAGTTGCAGGACCGCGCCTATGACCACGGGCCCGGAAAACGTACTGTCCGCGCGGTGGGTGAGCACGCCGACCGTGCGGCTGCGGCCCAGCGCGAAGGAACGCGCGAGCGCATTTGGCCTGAAGTCGAGGCGTTCGGCGACGGCGAGCACCCGCGCGCGCGTCGCCTCGGAAATCCGGTCCGTTCCGTTGAGCACTTTCGAGGCAGTCGAGAGCGACACTCCTGCAATCGCAGCCACATCACTCAGCCGAACACTGCCCTTGCGGTTGGACGGCACCGGCCGATTGTACCGAAGGCGCGTCAATGACCCGCTCCGGTTGGAGGCGCGGGGGAGGCCGGGCGGCGTCCCGCGGGCGTGCGCATCCTCCGGAAAGTGAGCCTTGACAGTGACCTGGGCCGCCGCTCACACTTCGCCCATTGCGAAATCGGTTTCGCAACCATGGTCGTGTCGCCGTCCAGCGAGGAGAGTGAGCATGTCGATTGGCCCCACCCCCGCCCGCCGATTGACAGGGAGTCCATTACGCCGAGCGATCGTCTCCGGGCTGGTCGCGCTCGGCGTCGCCGTCGCGACACTCGTCGCACCGGCCACACCGGCCCAGGCCGCACCGGGCGACGTCGTACTCGGAGACTTCGAGAACGGCGTCACCCCCTGGTTCACGGCGACCAGCGGCAGCACGACCGTGTCGCTGGCCGTGACCTCGGACGCGCCGGCGAGCGGCAGCGGCGCCGCCCGTCTCCAGGTGAACGCGCCCAGCGGGACCGCGGAGCTGGCGCGCGGCATCCCCTCGATCGACGCTCGCTCGCTGACCTTCGCCCTGCGCAGCACCCAGCTGAAGGGCATCGTCGTCCGGATGATCGACAGCACCGGGCAGGCGCACCAGCAGACTCGCCCCCTCACTCCCGGATCGCAGTGGCAGGCCGTCACCGTGAGTGATTTCGCCCCGGCCGGCGCGGCGGAGTACATCCACTGGGGCGGTGCGAACGACGGCGTCTGGCACGGGCCGCTCAAGCACCTGTCGCTCCTGGTAGACGCGTTCCGCGTCGTCAACGGCCCGACGGCGACGATCGACGTGGACGACGTGACCGTGCGGGGCCCCGCGCCCGACCTCGCGATCGTTCCGACGACGACCGGTAACGCGTTCGCCACCGGGCAGGAGGTGTCGTTCGGCGTCCACACCGCGGCGAAGTCCCTGGAGTGGACCGTACGCGACATCGACAACGCCGTGGTGACCTCCGGTGCGAAGGAGACCTCGCAGCTGGGGGGCACGCTGTCGCTCGGCGAACTGCCCACCGGCTGGTACGCGGTCGACCTGGTGGCCGTGCAACCTGACGGTCGGCGCGTCGCGGGCGGCACCGACGTGTCGGTGCTCCCCGCGTCCGACGCGCGCGAGGAGCGCATCGGAGTCGCGACGCATTACGGCCAGGCCTGGTCCACCGACACCATCCCGCTCATCGCCGACGCGGGAGCCGGTTTCGCCCGGGACGAGGCTTATTGGGCCCAGGCGGAGAAGGTCAAGGGCACGATCGACTTCCCCGCGAAGGTGGACGCGTACACCGCCGCGCTGTCGAGCAACAACCTCCAGTTCTTCGACATCCTCGCGTACGGCAACAGCCTCTACCACGAGGGCGAGGCGCCGGCCACGCAGGCCGGACGTGACGCGTTCGCGAACTACGCCGACGTCTCGGTCGCCACGTTCGGGACGGACGACACCTTCTACGAGGTGTGGAACGAGTGGAACCTGCGCGACCGGACCGGGCCCGCCGGCGCGACCGCGGCGAACTACGCGGCGCTGCTGGCGACGACCGCCGATCGGGTCCGCGCGGCTCATCCCGGCGCGAAGCTGGCCGGCCCGGCGCTGGCCCCGATGGACGAATGGTCCAAGTGGGTGGACGACTTCATCGCCGCCGGCGGCCTCGACGACCTCGACGCCTTCACCACGCACCCTTACGACTTCGCCGCCGAGCCGGAGTCGTTCATGGATCACGTGGGGGTGATCCGGGCGAAACTCGACGCTGCCGGGCACCGCGACATGCCGATCTGGCTCAGCGAGCACGGATGGCACACCTCCGACACGCCGCTCGGCGCCGACGAGAAGTCGCAGGCCCGCAATCTGTCCCGTGCGGAACTGCTGGCCCTCGGCAAGGGGATCGGCAAGTACACCGTCTACGACTTCAAGGACGACGGCACCGACCCGAAGAATCCCGAGCACCGCTTCGGCATCATCCGCAACGAGAACGACCCCCGAGGCGCGTACACCCCGAAACCGGCCTTCGTCGCGCAGGGCATCCTGACCCGCCAGACCGACGACCGCGCGGTCCGGCAGGTGCCGGCGCTCGGCAGCGGGCGCTACGGCGTGGAGTTCGGCGCCCGCCCCGGCGAGCCCGCCGCCACGCGCATGCAGGCCCTGTGGGCGCTGAAGCCGGAGACCTGGAGCATCAAGGCGGCGGGCGAGGTCAAGGTGACCGACCTCTACGGCGCCGAGGCGACGCTGCGGCCGGACGCCGACGGCCGGGTCCACGTCGCCGTCGGCAAGGACCCGGTGTATCTCACCGGAGAGGTGGGAGAGGTGTCCGTGCAGTCGCCGTACGCGCTTACGGTCGACCAGGCCATCGAGGGTCTCGCGCCCGCGGCGAAGTGGACGGTCACCGCGGGGGACCGGGCGCTGGACGTGTCCCTGCGAACCGACGCCGGCACGACGTCGGCGCAGGTGGCGAAGGGTGAGACCCGGTCGGTCGCCGTCACGCTGCCGCCGGCGGGCGTGGGGACGCGTACCTGGACCGCCGAGGTCCGCGAGGGCGATCGCACGGTCGGGCTTCTCGCGGCGACCGCCGACGTGGTGGCCCGGCTCGGGCTCACCGGTACGCACGCGCTCAACGCCACCGGGGCCGGCCTGCTGCGCCTCACCCTCGTGAACCGCGGCGCCGAACCTGTCAAGATCGACGGGATCGACTGGACCATGGGCTCGTCGAGCGGCCGGGCGCTGCCCGGCGCCACTGTCGCCGGCGACGACAGCGTCTCCGTAGACGTGCCGCTGTCCGAGCTCGGTGCCTGGACCGCCACCGCCAGCGGTGACGCGACCGCCACCGCGCGCGGGACCCTCGTCGGCGCGGATCCGGTCGATGTGGCGTTCCGCCCGGTGCAGGTGGACGGCAAGGTCGACGATGCCGTAGCGGTCCTTCCCGCGCAGACGCTCGGTGCGGCCGAGCAGGTGATCAGCGGCTGGGCGGGCGATGAGGACCACAGCGGCCGTCTCTGGCTCACCCACGACACCGAACGCCTGTACCTGACCGCCGTGATCACCGACAACGCGCACGCCCAGCCCGCTCGGGCCATGAACATCTGGCAGGGCGACAGCGTCCAGCTCGGTACGACGCCGGGATGGCCCGGCGAAGGCGCCGTACCGGTCAGTGAGATCGGCACGGCGCTCACCGGCGCCGGCCCGGTGGATCTCGCGCGCTGGTTGCCCGCGAACGCCACGACCGAGGGGCTCGCGTCGGCGGTGACGCGTGACGAAGCCGCGAAGACGACCACGTACGAGTTGTCGCTCCCGTTCGGCGCGATCGGGGTGAAACCCGGCAACGGGATCCTTTCTGCGACCGTCGCCGTCAACGAGAACGACGGCGCCGGCCGACGCGGATGGAGCACGTGGGGCAAGGGCGTGGCGGAGTCGAAGGACCCCGCGAAGTTCCGGCCGTTGCGCCTGCTGGCGGCCCCCGCGGGCAACGTCAGGGTGAAGGCCACGGCGCTGTCGTCCTGCTTGTCGTCCCCGCCGCGCCTCACCGTCGTGGCGATGAACCAGGAGAAGGTGCCGGTCGACCTCCGCCTCGTGACGCCGCTCGGCGAGAAGACGTACCCGCGGGTCGCGCCGGGCCGTGCGGTCCTGCACACGTTCTCCGGCACGGGCAAGGAACTCGCCGGCGGAACCGTGGTGGTTTCCGCGTCGTACCTGGACGCCGGCGGGAACTTCGCCTATCAGGACCGTGAGCTCGACTACCGGCGAGTCACGTGCCGCGTCTGAACGCCTAGCCCGGCTACCCGCCTTATCCCGACTCGCGAATACTGATGACGCTTGACCGGGAAATTCTGGCGGGG
>NZ_JBSGFQ010000251.1:0-4876 GCF_053603495.1 Nonomuraea sp. NPDC004186
ATCGCCGCCGCGCTCCAACAGGCGGCCGGCCGCGCCCGCGAACGCGCGGGCCACGCCGCGGCCGCCGCGGCCCTGGAGCGGGCCGCGCGGCTCACCCCCGGCCTGGCCGAACGTGCCCGGCGGCTGGCCCTGTCGGCCGAGGCCGCCGCGGACGCCGGCGCCCTGGAGCACGCGCAGGTCCTGGCCGATCAGGCCCGGCGGCTGGGCGACGACCCGCTGACCCTGGCCCGGCTGGCGGGGCTGCGCGGCCGGATCGCGTTCGACCGGGGCGCGGTGCAGGAAGCCCACCGGATCCTCGTCGACGGCGCCGCCGCCATCGCCGGCCTCGACCGCAGGGGCGCGGCGCTCCTCCTGCTCGACGCGGTGCGCAACGCGTGGTACCTGAGCGATCCGGCGGCCGTCGCCGAGTCCTCGGCGGGGCTGGCCGGCCTGCCGCTGACGCCGGAGGACGGGCTCGACGGGTTCGTCCGGGCGGCCCACGCGATGGCCGATTTCCTGGCCGGCGACCTGGACCGGGCGCTGCCGCCGTTCCGCGAGCTCATCGACCTGGCCGCGGCGATCCCCTCCGGCATGACGGCCCTGCGGATCAGCATCTGCTCGCTGGCCGGGATCTCGGGCGACTTCGGCAACGGGCTCGCCATCGCCCACGCGGCGATCGAGGAGTGCCGGGCCGACGGCATGATCGGGCTGCTGCCGCTCGCCCAGGCGGTGCTGGCGATCCACCAGATGTACCTCGGGCGCTTCCGCGACGCCGTCACGACCGCGACCGAGGGACGCCGGCTCGCCACCGACATCGGCCAGACGCACCGCATCGCGCACTTCGAGAGCGTCATGGCCATGGTGGCCGCCGTCCAGGGCCGGGAGCAGGACTGCCGTGAACTCGCCGAGCGCACGATCGCGCACGTCAGCGCCCATCCGGTGGCGACGATCGTGGGCTGGGCCGAGTGGGCGCTCGGCCTGCTGGACCTCGGTCAGGGCCGCTTCGAGGCCGCGCTGGAGCGCTTCGACGCCGCCGCCCGGGGGCCGCTCCGGCACCAGATCATGCCCATCTACTTCGCTCCCGACCAGATCGAGACCGCCGTACGGCTGGGCCTGCCCGCCCGCGCCGCGCAACCGCTGGCGCGCTTCGAGTCCTGGGCCGCCGCCGCCCGCCATCCGTGGGCGGAGGCCGTGCTGCACCGCTGCCGGGCCCTGCTCGCCACCGACGACGAGGAGGCGGAGCGGCATTGGGAGCAGGCCGTACGATCGCACGCCGACGCGAACCGGCCGTACGAACGGGCCCGCACCGACCTGCTCTACGGCGAGTGGCTGCGCCGCGCCCGCCGCAAGAACGAGTCCAGGACCCGCCTGCGCTCGGCGCTGGAGACCTTCGAACGCGTCGGCGCCGCGCCGTGGGCCGAGCGGGCGCGCGCCGAGCTGCGCGCGGCGGGCGAGACCGTCGCCCAGGGCGCCCCCGACCTGGCCGCCTCGCTCTCACCCCAGGAACTCCAGGTGGTACGCCTGGCCGCCACGGGGGTCACCAACCGGGAGATCGCCGCCCAGCTGTTCCTCAGCCCCAAGACCGTCAGCCACCACCTCTACCGCGCCTTCCCCAAGCTCGGCGTCACCACCCGCACCGAACTCGCCCGCCTCGACCTGGGCTGAAACACGGCCGTGAAGAAAAACGGCTGAGCGGCGAACTCCGGGGTGACAGTTCCCTCCGAAAGGACGCCATGGCTGCACCACCTGACGCCAGTGACGTGATGGAAGACGTCACCGTGGTCGAGCGGTCGATGGACAACCCTGACCTTTTCGCCCTCCTGTACGACCGCTATTTCCACGAGCTCTACCGATATCTGGCCGCCCGGCTCGGCAGCGAGCACGTCGAGGACATGGTCGCGGACGCCTTCCTGATCGCGTTCAACGGCAGAGGCGGTTTCGACTCCGACCGAGGCACCGTGCGGTCGTGGTTATACGGCATCGCGACGAATGTCGTGGCCCGGCACCGCCGCAGAGAAGGCCGCCGCCTGAACGCCCTCAGCAAGGTTCCGGCCGAGGACTCCGCCGACGGGCACGAGGACCGGGTGACCTCACAGCTCGCGGCGGAGGCCAGCCGGCCGGAGCTCGTGCGCGGGCTGAAAGGGCTCGCGAAGGGCGATCGCGACGCGGTGTTCCTGCTCGTGTTCGGCGGGCTCGGCTACGAGGAGATCGCCACTGCGCTGGACATACCGGTCGGGACCGTCGGGTCCCGGATCAACAGGGCGAGGAAGAAGCTGCGTACCGCCCTGGGCGACGTCAACCCGATGAAGGAGTGGTGATGGACGAGCTCAAGCTGATCGAGGCCGTGTTCACGGAGCCGGACCCCACGCCGCGGGCCGCCGCGGCGGGACGGGACCGCTTCCTCCGGCAGGCCCACGAGGCGCAGGCGTCCCAGCTCGGCCGTTTGCGCCGCAGGTGGGCCACCGCGCTGCCGGCCCGGCGCGTGATCCTGGTCGGCGCGATGGCGGTGACGCTCACCGCCGGCATCCTCGTCACCGAGGTGGGTCTGGGCGGCTCCGCCCCGCACACTCCCGGAAACCTGCTCGCCGCGCCTCCGGCCGACGCCAAGGCGCTGCTCACCCTGGCCGCGCGGGCCGCCGCCGGCCAGGGTGACACGGTGCCGTCCCGCGGCCAGTACGTCCACACCAAGACGCTCGCCCAGCAAAGCCTGTACACCAAGGACAAGGCGGGCGCGACGCAGTACACCAAGGTGATGGTCAACGAGGAGCGCTGGGAGGCCGCCGACGTGGGCAAGCCCTGGCTGAGCCGCAAGCAGGCCCTGTCGGCCACGGGACCGGCGCCCCGGAAGTTCTGGGACCGCGGCGTCGAGGACATCCTCTCCGAGTCGTCGGGCTGCCCCGGCCAACCGGCCTACGCCCGGCTGGGCGCCTGGCCGACGGACCCCGCCCAGGTGCGCGCGAAGATCGTGGCCGACACGGGCGAGGAGCCGCTGCGCATCTGGACCTCTCTCCAGGGCCTGATCCGCGAGTCCGTGGTACGGCCCAGCCTGGGCGCCGCGCTCTACCAGGTGGCCGCCGGGCTGGACGGCATCGTGCTCATCCGCGACGCCGTGGACGTCTCCGGCCGCCCCGGGCTGGCCGTCGCCATGGACGAGGGCGACGGCCGCCGGTCCGAGCTGATCTTCGACCGGCAGACCTATCGCTACCTGGGCGAGCGCACGGTGATCACCGAGGCCAAGAAGGTGAAGCTGCCCGAGGGCGAGTACTTCGAGAAGAAGGGCTCGGTGAACGGCGTCGCCGTGCTCGCCGCCGACCTCGTCCCGGGGCTGCCCGAGGTGTCGCCGAAGGCGTCCCGCATGAAGATCCCCTGCTGAGACTTTCCCCCTGATCCGGCCTTTTCGGCCGGGAGTTCTGTTTCGCATGCCCACATTTCGATGAAGGAGAACTACCCATGTTCATCGCCAAGGCCGTCGCGGCCACCCTGCTCGCCGGTTCGTTCGGCGCTCTCGCCGCACCGCCCGGGGACGACGCCGCGTACGACAAGCAGCGGCAGATGGAGGACAAGCGCGTCGCCTGCATGACCGAGCAGGGCCTCGCCTACGTGGCCGCGCTCGCGCCCGAGCGCCGGTGGCAGCCCGGGGAGCGGGAACGGCTCTCGGGCGATCTCAAGGCGCTGCGGACGTACCGGGCCAGGTACGGCTTCGGCGTCTGGTCCCCGAACGTCTATCCGAAGGATGAGGTGGTCAACCCCACCTCGCCGGACAACCCGAACAACAAGACCCTGATGTCCCTCTCGGCCGCCGACCTGAAGAAGTGGCGCGCCGCCGACGACGCCTGCTTCTCCCAGGCGGTCAAGGACGTGCTGGGCAAGACCGTCACCTCCCAGGAGGACTACTACGACCAGCTCGAAGCGGCGGTGCAGAAGTCGCTGAGCGTCCTCGACCGGGACAAGGAGCTCGTGCGGCTGGGCAAGCAGTTCGCCACGTGCCTGGGGGCCGGCGAGACCAGGCCGACCGCGCTGGACGGCCTGAGCCACACGAAGATCGTGCGGCAGGCCTCGGAGGTCGCCAGGAAGGCCTGGAAGGGCGAACTGCCCAAGGCCCCGAAGAGCAGGACCGTCATCTTCCTGCCGAACCTGAAGCCGGCGGAGGCCAAGCCGTACCTGGACAAGGAGATCAAGGCGGCGCTGAAGGACCTGGAGTGCGGGAAGGCCTTCTACCCCGCCTACTCGCCCAAGGCCGTGGAGATCACGTCGCGGGTCTACCAGGAGTTCGGCCGGGAGAGCGCGGCCCAGGCGATCGCGTCCCGGATCTACCGCAAGATCATCTGACCGTACGGTGACGGCGGGCCGCTCGTAGCACCCCGAGCGGCCCGCCTCCACGCTGCAGAAAGGCGTGCGTATGACCAAGGTTCTGCTCTCGCTGGCGCTCTCCCGGTCCCCGGAGCGCCTCCCCCGGCCGCGGGAACGGTGACGCTGCTGACCGGGGACAGGGTCGTGGTGAGCGCCTCAGGCCATCGCGTCGAGCCCGCGCAGGGCAGGCGTGTGCGCTTCACGATCCGCGAACGTGACGGCCACCTGGCGCACAACGGGACCTCGATGGCGGCGCCGCACGTCGCGGGGGCCGCCGCCATCATCGCCCAGCAGCATCCCGACTGGAACGGCGAACGGATCAAGGCGGCGCTGGTCGAATCGGCCAAAGCCGGCACCGGATGGACCGCGCTGGTGACCAACCCGCGCGCGGGCCACGTCTCGCTCCGCGCGACGGCCGGCGACCACGCGGGGGCGGGCGTCGTCCAGACGATCACCCGCGCGTGGGCGGTCGGCTCGTAGCGGGGCGCCCGGCCCCGGACATGTCCTTCCTGGAGATGCTGGACGTCCTCAACGAGCGTCTCATCCT
>NZ_JBSGFQ010000252.1:0-4702 GCF_053603495.1 Nonomuraea sp. NPDC004186
ACGCCCGCTACGACCCGGCCGCCCAGCGGGCGCTGATCGAGGAGACCGGGCCGCCGCCCACCGCCTACTTCAACGACGTACGGGTCACCGGGGGCTGGCCCAACCTGCCGCCGAACCCGCCCGCGACCCCCGGCCGGATCTTCCCGGTGGGGGCCTGGCCGGAGGTGGACGCCGAGGTGTTCTGCACCGCCGGGCCCGCCACCCACACCTGCCGGCTGGACCTGCTCGCCGACACCGCCCTCCTGCCCCGGGAGGCGATCGAGGCGACGCTGCGCGAGGTCGAGACGCTACTGGTCAGCGAGGAGAACACGTGAGTGCCGAGATGCGCGTGGTCGTCAACCACGAGGAGCAGTACTCCGTCTGGGCCGCGGATCGCGAACTGCCGCCCGGCTGGTCCGACGCGGGGTTCGCGGGCACCCAGGAGGAGTGCCTGGGCCACATCGAGACCGTCTGGACGGACATGCGCCCGCTCAGCCTGCGAAACTGAAAGGCGATACCGACGTTGAGTGACGACACGACGCCGCCCCCGCGCAGTGCCGCGAACGGGACGGCGGGCACGATATGGCGGTGGCTGGACAAGGCGCCCGACGCGGTGGCCGTGACCGGCTCCGACGGCCAGGTGACCTACCGGGAGCTGCACCGGCGCGTCGAGGACCTGGCCGCCGTGCTGCGCGGGCACGGCGTCGGCCCCGAGACGCCCGTGGGGCTGTGCATGGAGCGGACCACCGGGATGCTCGTGGCGATGCTCGCCGTGTGGACAGCGGGCGGTGCGTACGTGCCGCTGGATCCGGCCTTCCCCGCCGGACGGCTGCGCATGATGCGCCAGGACGCCGGCATCGGCCTGGTGCTGACCCAGGCGGGCGTCGATCCCGCACTGCTGGACGGCGTTCCCGCCGTCGTCACGCTCTCGCCCGGGGGCAGGCCGCTGACCGGCGCTCCCGCCCCGTCCGGCGGGGTCGCGGCCGACGGGGACCGGCTGGCGTACCTGATGTTCACCTCGGGCTCCACCGGCCGCCCGAAGGGGGTGGCGGTGCCGCACCGGACCGTGGCGAACCTGCTGGAGTCGTTCGCCGAGCTGCTGCCGATCGGGCCGGAGGACCGGTGGCTGGCCGTCACCACGCTGTCGTTCGACATCTCGGTCCTGGAGCTGCTGCTGCCCCTGTTCACGGGCGGCCGGGTGGTGATCGCGGCCACCGGGGAGGTCTCCGACGGGTGGGCGTTGCGCGAACGGGCCGTCGCCGAGGGGGTCACGATCATGCAGGCGACGCCGGCGGGCTGGCGGATCCTGCTGGAGTCCGGCGGGGTCCCCGCGACGATCAGGACCCGGTTGTGCGGCGGCGAGGCGCTGCCCCGCGATCTCGCGGACGCGCTGCTGGCCGACGGCGCCGAGCTGTGGAACGTGTACGGCCCCACCGAGACCACCGTGTGGTCCACGGCCGGCCGGGTGCGGCCGGGACCCGAGGCCGTGGATCTCGGCTCGCCCATCGGGCGGACCTCGCTCCACCTGCTGGACGGGAACGGGACGCCGGTCGCTGACGGGGAGGCCGGCGAGCTGCACATCGGCGGCGCGGGGGTCGCCCGGGGATACCACGGGCTGCCCGGCCAGACGGCCGCGCGTTTCCTGCCCGACCCGTACGCCGGCGTCCCCGGCGCCCGCATGTACGCCACCGGCGACCTGGCCAGGATCACGCCCGACGGCCGGCTGGAGTACCTCGGCCGCGCCGACCAGCAGGTGAAGGTCCACGGATTCCGCATCGAACTGGGCGAGATCGAGGCCGCCCTACGAGCGGCCGCCGAGGTCAGGGACGCCGCGGCCGCCGTCCGCGACGGGCGGCTGGTGGCCTACCTGGTCCCGCGGGAGCAGGCCGTGGACTGGGCCGCGCTGCGCGAACGACTGCGCGCCTCGCTCCCCGACTACATGATCCCGATCCGGCACACGACCCTGACGTCCCTGCCGCTCACCCCCAACGGCAAGCTCGACCGCGCCGCCCTGCCCACTCCGTCCTGGACGCGCCCCGGCACCGCCGCCTTCCGCGCCCCGGCCGCCGGGGTCGAGTCCGACCTCGCCGAGATCTGGGCGGGGGTGCTCGGCGCCACCGAGCCCATCGGCGCCGACGACGACTTCTTCGAGCTCGGCGGCCACTCCCTGGCCGCCACGCAGATCATCGCCAGGGTCCAGGCCAGGTACGGCCTCGAGGTGCCGATCGTCGTGCTGTTCGAGCGTCCGACGATCGCCGGGTTCGCCGCCCGGCTCGACGACCTGGACGACGCCGAGCTCAGCCTGGCCGACGTCGCCGCGCTGCGCGACCAGCTCGACGGCCTGAGCGCCGAGGAGCTCCAGGGGCTGTTCGACGACCTGGCGGCCGGGTCATGAGGGCGCCGCTGTCGCCCGCGCAGGAACGGCTCTGGATGCTCCAGCGGCTGGAGCCCGGCGACGCCTCGTACACGATGTACCTGGTACGACGCCTGCGCGGCCCCCTCGACCGCGACGCGTTCACCGGTGCCGTCGGCGCGCTCGTGGCCAGGCACGAGAGCCTGCGCACCGCCTTCGCCGAGGAGGACGGCACGCCCTGGGCGGTGGCCGGGCCGGTCGGGTGGTCGCCGCCGATCGAGTGGCTGACGGCGGCGGGGGAGCAGGTGGACGCGCTGGTCGCCGAGCGCACCAACGCCGCCTTCGACCTGGCCGCGGGCGTCCCGCTGCGGGTCGCCGTCATCGAGGTCGCCCCGGACGATCACGTGCTGTGCCTGACGCTGCACCACATCCTGGCCGACGGGCACTCCCTGGAGATCATGCTCGATGACCTGGGCGAGCACTACGCCGCCGCCGTCGAGGGCCGCCCCGCCCGCCTGCCCGACGTGCGCATCCAGTCCAGCGACTACGCCCGCTGGCAGCGGCGCAGGGCGGACAAGGCCATGCCGTACTGGACCGAGGCGCTGGCCGCGCCGCCGGTCACCGAGCTGCCCTTCGCCCGTCCGGGAGCGCGCGCGGCCGTCCGGGAGGGCGGCCATCACTGGGTACGGCTGGGCGCGCGGCACCTCGCGGAGGTGGAGCGGCTGGCCGTGGCCCACCGGGCGACCCCGTTCATGGTGCTCATGGCGGCCTACCAGGCGCTGCTGTTCCGGCACAGCGGGCAGCACGACCTGGTGGTCGGCACCGTGGTCGCCGGGCGGGACCGGGTCGAGCTGGAGCGGATGGTCGGCTACCTCACCCAGACCCTGCCGCTGCGCGGCGACCTGGCGGGCGACCCGACGTTCGCCGAGCTGCTCGGGCGGGTCAAAGCGGTGGTGCTGGACGCGATGGGCCGGCCCGCGCCGCTGCTGGAGCGGCTGGCGCGCGGCGTCGAGACGCTGCTGCCGACCGTGTTCATCATGCAGGACTACGCCGCCGGGCAGGACCGGGCGTACGGCGGGGTCCGGGTGTCGGACTTCGAGGGACGCCACGAGCAGATCGTGGTGGACCTGCTGGTGGAGGTCTGGCCGGCGGGTGAGGAGCTGGCGATCTGCTTCGGCTACGACGGCGCGGTGTTCGAGGCCGGCGAGGTGGCGACGATCGCCGAGCGCTACCTGAGGCTGCTGGCCGGGGCCGTGGCCAGGCCGGACACGCCGATCTCGCGGCTGCCCGCGTGGACCGAGCGGGACGAGAAGGCGATGGCCGAGCTGGCCGACGGTCCCGCCGAGCCGGTCGCGGACGGGGTGCTGGAGCTGGTGGCGGACGTGGTGCGCCGGACGCCGGAGGCCGTGGCCGTGCGCTGCGGCGATCAGGTGGTCTCGTACGCGGCCCTCTGGGACCGGGCCGGCGCGCTCGCCGGCACCCTGCGGGAGAGCGGCGTCCGGGAGGGCGACGTGGTGGCCGTGCGGCTGGCCCCGTCCGCCGAGGTGATCGCGGCGCTGCTGGGGGTGTGGCGGGCGGGCGCCGCGTACCTGCCGCTGGACCCCGCCGACCCGCCCGCCCGGCACGCCGACGCCATGGCCGCCGCGGGCGCCGCCTGGCTGCTCGGCGAGGACCGGGTGCGCGCCGTGGCCGACGGGAGCGCGGCCAGGGAGCCGGTGAAGGGAATCGGCTACGTGATGACCACCTCGGGGTCCGCCGGGCTGCCCAAGGCGGTGCTCGTCGAGCATCGTTCGGTGGCGGCCAGGGTCGGGTGGATGCGGCGGGAGTACGGCCTGGGGCCCGGGGATCACGTGGTGCAGTTCGCGTCGCTGAGCTTCGACACCCACGTCGAGGAGATCTTCCCGGCGCTCGCGTCCGGGGCGACGGTGATGCCGCTGCCGGACGGCCCCGCGAGCCTGCCCGACCTGCTGGCCGGGCCGGACGGGCACCGGATCACCGTGCTGGACCTGCCGACCGCGTACTGGCACCGGCTCGTCGAGTCACCCTCGGAGGTGGCCTGGCCGCCCGGGCTGCGGCTGGTGATCCTCGGCGGCGAGCAGGCCGACGGGGCGGCCATCACCCGGTGGCATCGTGAGGGGCCCGGGGCCCGGCTGGTCAACACGTACGGGCCGACCGAGGCCACGGTCATCGCCACGTGGGCCGAGCTGGCCGAGCTGGACGGGACCGACCCCGGCGGGCGCCCGCCGATCGGCCGGCCGCTGTCGGCCACGTCCGTGCGGGTGCTGGACGCCCGTGGGGAGCCGGTGCCGCCGGGCGCGGCGGGCGAGCTGGCGATGGGCGGCGCCGGGGTGGCCCGCGGAGATGCCGGGC
>NZ_JBSGFQ010000253.1:0-4677 GCF_053603495.1 Nonomuraea sp. NPDC004186
CAACCGAGGGTCTGTTTCTACTCGTGACTTGGTGTACATCTCCGTTGAAGGGGACGACGCAAACCCCAAGTCCCGCCTCAATGGGGGGGATGTTGCCGGCAAGCGCGAGGCCGGCCGCCGCCTCCGCGTGCAGCCGAGCGCTCGGCAGCACCGGGATGGCGCTGTCCTTCTCGCTGATCAGCAGCTCGATCTCCGTACATCCGAGGATGACGCCTTCAGCGCCGTCGTCCGCGAAATCATCGATGATCCGGGCGTACGCGTCCCTGGACGATTCCCGGAGCGCCCCGCGCACCAGTTCATCAAATATCACGTGATGGACCAGTTCCCGCTGCTCACGCCGCGGGACGACCACGTCGAAGCCGTGGGCGGCCAGCCGGTCCCGGTAGAAGGGCTGCTCCATGGTGAAGCGAGTGCCCAGCAGACCGACCTTGCGCATGCCCCTGGCGCGGATCTCGGCGCCCACGACGTCGGCGATGTGCAGCACGGGCACGCTCACGGCCCGTTCCACGTCGTCGCTCACCCGGCTGAAGGTGTTGCTGCAGACGAGCAGGAGGCCGGCGCCGAGATCCTCCAGTTTCCTGCCCGCCTCGGTCAGCAACGTACTCACCTCGTCCCAGCGGCCGGCGAAGATGAGGTCCTCGACGGTCGTGTAGTCGACCGACCAGATGAGGCTGTTGGCGGAATGGCTGCCGCCGAGTCGCTCGCGTACCCGCTGGTTGATGATCTGGTAGTAGATCACCGTCGATTCCCAGCTCAACCCGCCGATGAGACCGATGGTGCGCATGGAACTCCGTTCATTCAGCAAAGGAGCGGTCAACAGGCCGGCGCCGCCAGCGCGCGGGCGCAGGCACCGAGGCCGATCTCGCTGGACGCCTTGACGAACACCACGTCTCCCGGTTCGAGCAGCGCGGTGGCCAGCCTGAGGGCCTCGGCCACGTCCTCGGCTGTGTGGACGGCCACGCCCTGGTCCGAGGACTGCGCTGCCTCCGCCATCGCGAGCGGATCCCCTGATCCGACCGCGATCAGCACGTCGAAGCGGAGGTCGGCGACGAGCCGGCCCATCTCCGCGTGCCGGGCGCGGGAGGCGTCCGCCTGCTGCCCCATCGCGCCGAGCACGGCGACGGTACGACGGGTGCCGGCCAGGGCCTTCGCCGCCCGCAGCCCGGCCCGCATGGATTCGGGGTTGGCGTTGTAGGCGTCGTCGACGACGGTGATGCCGTCGGGTCGTTCGACGATCTCCAGCCGGCCTGAAGAGCGCCGCCGCGCGGCGTTCAGCCCGTCGGCGATCTCGGCGACGTCCAGGCCGAGTGCGGTGGCGACGGCGGCTGCGGCCAGGGCGTTGCTCACCTGGTGCTCGCCAATGAGGTCGAGCTCGACCGGGGCGCGACCGGAGGGTGTCACCAGCTCGAACGCGGTTCGCGCGCGGTCGGTCATCCGCACGTCCTCGGCTCGCACCTGCGCCCGCGCCGACCTGCCGTACCGCAGGATCCGGGCCCTGGTACGGCCGGCCATGCCCATGACGTACGGGTCGTCGGCGTTGAGCAGGGCGAACCCGTCCGCCGCAAGCGCCTCGACCAGCTCGCCCTTGGCCTCGGCCACGTCGGCCGGCCCGCCTCCCATCCGCTCCGCGTGTGCGGTGCCGACATTGAGCACCAGCCCGACCTGGGGCGGTGCGAGCCCGGTCAGGTACCTCAGGTCGCCCTTCCGGCTCGCACCCATTTCCAGCACCAGGTACCGGGTGGTGGCATCGGCACGCAGCACGGTGAGCGGCAGCCCGAGCTCGTTGTTGAACGACCTGTCGGTGGCGACCGTCGCGGCGTGCCGTTCGAGCACCTGGGCCAGCAGGTCCTTAGTCGTGGTCTTGCCCACGGAGCCGGTCAGGCCGATCACGATCGGGCCGATGTGTTCGAGCACGTGCCTGGCCAGCAGGCCGAGCGCGAGCTGGACGTCCTCGACCACGAGGGCGGGCACGCCGACGGGCCTTGCGGCCAGCACGGCCACGGCGCCGCCCGCGACGGCGACGGCCGCGTAGTCGTGACCGTCAACGCGGGCGCCGACCGTCGCGGCGAACAGGCCGCCGGGCACCACCTCGCGGGAGTCGACCGCCGAGGGAGCCGTCACCAGCGCCTGCGGGTCGCGCACGTCATGCAGGCTCGCGCCGACGACCTGCGCGATCTCGTTCAGCGTCATGGGGATCATGAGCCGCTCCTGGCGAACGCGAGGTCGATGAGGCGGCGCAGCAGGTCCGGATACGGGACACCGCTCGCGGCCCAGGCCCTGGCGTAGACGGAACGGGAGGTGAAGCCGGGCATGGTGTTGATCTCCAGCACGTACAGGCGTCCCGTGTCCTCCTCATAGAGGAAGTCGACACGGGACAGGCCGTAGCCGCCGATCGCCCGGAACGCGCGCAGGGACAGCTCGCGCACGTCCTCGGCCACCCGTTCCGGCAGCACGGCGGGAATGGCGGCGATCTCGGCCCGGCTGAGGTACTTGGCCTCGTAGTCGAGCCAGTCGCCGGGCACGATGAGCTCGCCGGGCACCGAGGCATCCGGGGTGTCATAGCCGCCGAGCACGCCGCAGATGAGCTCGCGCGCGGTCACCCCCTGCTCGACGATGACCACCCGGTCGTAGGCCAGCGCCAGCTCCACGCCGGCGCGCAACTCCTCCATGGAGGTGACACGGGAGATGCCGATGGAGGAGCCCATGCCGGCCGGTTTGACGTACATCGGCCAGTCGAGCGACTTCACCAGACCCCAGGAGTCAGTGGTGGTACGCCATTCGTGCTCGGTGAACCACACATGTGGGGTGACCGGAATGTCCTCCGCCAGGAACATGCGCCGCATCGTGACCTTGTTCATGGCCACGGCGGAGGCCATGACGCCGCAGCCCACGTACGGGATGCCCAGCGTCTCCAGGTGACCCTGGACGACGCCGTCCTCGCCGAACGGCCCGTGCAGCACGGGGAAGACCACGTCCGCCAGATCGCGTCGCAGCTCCACCGGCCACCTGCCCTGCCGGTCGATGATGACGGCGACGGGCTCGTACAGATCCCTCGGCAGAGCGTCGAGCACGGCCTGCGCCGACTGCAGCGACACCTCATGCTCGGCGGACGGCCCACCCGCCAGCACAGCCACGCGTACGCGTTCAGTCACGATCGATCAGCCTTCCTCAGTGGCACGGTGTTCGTTGTCGCAGGACCAGCCCGCCGAGTGTCGGCCTTTTGCCTGACCGGTTCACAGGCCATTCGCTGTCCACTTCCTGACCGGCCGCCTTGACACCGGCGGCGGCGGGGGTGGCTGAGCTGGGCGAACTCGATCGCGTACCCCTGGCTATACCTTCATTGGGCCGTAGGCGGGAACGACCGGAGGGGCCCGCGGCTGATGTGCTGATCGCCGTCGGTCAAGCACTCCTCTAAGGAAAATCGAAATGGCAGTCGACAGTCGGCCGGGGGCCGAGCAGCATCCGGGTCGGAGCGGACTTCGAGGCTTCATCAGCCGCCGTCCGCTGATCAGCTTCTTCGTCCTGGCCAACCTGATGAGCTGGCTCGCCTGGACGCCCTACATCCTCTCGGCGAACGGCCTGGGGATCTGGGAATTCAGCTTCCCCTCGCTGCTCGGGACCACGCAGTTCACCGGCGTCCTCCCCGGCGCCTACCTCGGCCCCATCTTCGGCGCGTTCATCGTGACCGCGGTCGCGGACGGCAGGGAAGGGGTCCGCCGGTGGATCGGGCGCATGACCAAGTGGCGGGTCAACTGGGTCTGGTACGTCGTCACCGCCCTCGGCGTTCCCGCCGCCATCATCGTCGCCGGAGTCGCGGTGTCCGACGAGGACATCCACCTGCCGCCGGTCGCCGTACTGGCCGCCTACGTGCCGGGGCTGCTGCTCCAGATGGTCACCACCGGTCTGGCGGAAGAGCCCGGCTGGCGCGACTTCGCCCTCCCCCGCCTTCAGCGCAGGTTCGGCCCGCTGGGCGGCACCCTCGTCCTCGGCCCGCTGTGGGGCGTCTGGCACCTGCCGCTGTTCCTGAGCGAGTGGGGCGGGTGGCCGGACGTCACCTGGACGAGAGTCGGCGAGTTCATCGCCTTCGCCTGCGTCTTCAGCGTGGTCGTCACCTGGGTGTTCAACCGGACCGGCCAGAGCCTGCCCCTGATCATGGTGCTGCACGTCAGCGTCAACAACTTCATGTCACTCGCCTACTCGGACATGTTCCCGTCGATCGCCACCGCCGAGCAGGCGAGTCGAGTCACCCTGCTCGCGGGCGCCACGGCAGCGATCCTGGTCCTCATCGCGACCCGCGGCCGCCTCGGTTACCGCCCGGCCGAGGATCCCGCACAGCAGAACTGAACGACCGCGGGGGCCGGAGGCGGCGGCCCGGATCCCGGCCGGCGCCGAGGCCAGGACCGTCAGGGTCACCCTGCCGCCCGGTGCCCCCGATCCTGACCCTGGTCAGCGCGGAGGAGCCGGCCGAACGACGACACCTGCGGGTTGCCCGGCCGTGACGTGACGGCGGACAGGTCTGCCGGCTCGGCGCCCATGGTCCCGCCGGCCTCGTTCGGCTCGCGGCCAGGCTGATCGGTGGCCGCGCCGGTGAGGCGGGCCGCCATCGCGAACATCCGCGCGATGCCATGCTCGGACAGGCCGTCGTAGCGCTGGTCCCACTCCTCGTCCGAGCTCTCC
>NZ_JBSGFQ010000254.1:0-4622 GCF_053603495.1 Nonomuraea sp. NPDC004186
ACGGCACCCCGCTCGTCGACCGGTGGCGGATGCTGCCCGCGGCCGTCGCCGGTGACGCGGGCAGCGCCCTCGTGCTCGACACCGAGCCGGGGTTCGCCCGGCTGGCGTCGGTGTGCACGATGTCGGTGTCGGAGGCCGAGGAGATGCACCGCTGCGCCGAGCCGCTGTTCCCGCCCGGCGTCACCGAGGGCCGCACGGTGGACTTCGGGGCGCACAACGAGGTGTTCCGGCGGCGCGCGGTCGTCGAGGGCGACGGCACCGGAGTGCTCGTGACGCTGGACGAGCGGATGGCCGAAGTGATCGACCGGGCCCTGTCGGAGGCCGGGATCAAGCCGGACGACGTGACCCGGGTGGCGTGCATGAACACCTCCCAGGAGATCGCCGACCAGATCTGCGAGCACCGGCTGGGCATCCCGGCGTCCCGGTCGGCCTGGGACTTCGGCCGGACGATCGGCCACTGCGGGGCCAGCGACCAGATCCTCGCGCTGGAGCACCTGGTCCGCGACCATGCCCTCCGGCCCGGCAACCACCTGCTGATGTTCGGCTTCGGACCGGGCGTGACGATCTCGGCCGCCGTCGTGGAGATTCTCGAGTCGCCCGTGTGGGCGCGGATGCGGAGTGACGTGTGATGGATCGACCGGTCGAGATGATCGCGCTGATCGGGATCGGCTGCCGCCTGCCCGGCGGCGTCGGCTCGGCGGAGGAGTACTGGAACCTGCTGTGCGAGGGACGGGACGCCAGTGGACCGGCGCCCGCCGACCGCTGGCGCGACTACGCCGACCGCGGCCCGTCGTACGCGGCGGCGGTACGCCGCACCCTCGCGCACGGCAGCTTCCTGGACGGGGTTGCCGACTTCGACGCGGAGTTCTTCGGGCTCTCGCCGCGCGAGGCGGAGCTGATGGACCCGCAGCAGCGTCTCGTGATGGAGACCGCGTGGGAGGCGCTGGAGCACGCCGGGGTGTCGCCGGACGCGCTGGCCGGCACGGACGCCGGCGTGTACGTGGGCGTCTGCACCGGCGACTACGGGCATCGGCTGCTGGAGGACCTGCCCGACATCGAGGCGTGGACCGGGATCGGCGCCGCCGGCTGCGCGGTCGCCAACCGCGTGTCGTACGCGCTCGACCTGCGCGGCCCGAGCCTGGCGGTGGACACGGCCTGCTCGGCGTCGCTGGTGGCCGTCCACCTGGCCGTGCAGGCCCTGCGGGCCGGCGAGACCGACGTGGCGCTGGCCGGCGGGGTCAACCTCATCCTGTCCCCGGGCGAGACGCTCACCCTGGACGCCGCGGGCACCCTGGCACCGGACGGGCGCAGCAAGTCGTTCGACGCCGCGGCCGACGGGTACGGGCGGGGCGAGGGCTCGGTGGTCGTGGTGCTCAAGCGGCTCGCCGACGCCGTACGCGACGGGGACCGGATCCTCGCGACCATCCGCGGCAGCGCCGTCAACCAGGACGGTCGCACCGCGGGCATCATGGCGCCGTGCGGCCAGGCGCAGGAGCACGTCATGCGCCGCGCGCTGCGGCAGGCGGGCGTCGAGCCGGGCACGGTCGGCTACGTCGAGGCGCACGGCACCGGCACCGCGGTCGGCGACCCTCTCGAAGCGGGCGCGCTGGGCGCGGTGTACGGGGCGGGCCGGCCGCCGGAGCAGCCGTGCCTGATCGGCTCGGCCAAGTCCAACATCGGTCACCTCGAGGGTGCCGCCGGCATCGCCGGCCTGGTCAAGGCCGTTCTGGCGCTCGAACGCGGCGAGATCCCGCCGAGCCGGCTCGACACCCCCACGCCGGCCGTCGACTGGGAGGGCACCGGGCTGCGGGTGGTCGGCGCGCCGACACCGTGGCCCGGCTCCGCGCATCCGCGCCGGGCCGCGGTCTCCGCCTTCGGCTACGGCGGCACCGTCGCCCATGTCGTCCTCGAAGAGGCGCCGCCGGCCCGGCCGGCCGCAGAAAGGACCGCCGGGCCGTCCGCCGAAGGGATCGCGGGACTTTCCGCCGAGGGGGCCGCAGAGCCGTCCGCCGAAGGGATCCTGGGACTTTCCGCCGAGGGGGCCACGGGCCGGCTGTTCCCGGTGTCCGCCGCGTCGCGGGCGGCGCTGCGGCAGGCCGCCGGCAACCTCGCCGACGTCGCCGGTAGCCTGCCGGCGGCCGACGTCGGGCACACGCTCGCCCTGCGCCGGGCCCACCTGCCGCACCGGGCGGTGGTGGCGGCACACAATCCGGCCGCGCTGGCCGTGCGGCTGCGCACCCTGTCGGCCGGCACCCCGCACGACGCCGTGACCACCGGACGGGTGCTCATCGACCCCGGCCCCGGCCCGGTGTTCGTGTTCTCCGGACACGGCTCGCAGTGGGCCGGCATGGGCCGGGAGCTGCTGGAGACCGAGCCGGCGTTCGCCGCGGTGATCGACGAGCTGGAGCCGGTGTTCTCCGTCGAGATCGGCTTCTCGCCACGGAAGGCGCTCACCGAGGACGAGCTGATCGACGTGGACCGGATCCAGACCATGATCTTCGCGATGCAGCTCGGCCTCGTCGAGCTGTGGCGTGCGTACGGGGTGCGTCCGCACGCGGTCATCGGCCACTCGGTCGGCGAGATCGCCGCCGCCGTGACGGCCGGGGCGCTGAGCCGCCTCGACGGGGCCCGGTTGATCTGCCGGCGGTCCAGGCTGCTGCGGCGGGTCGCCGGTCGCGGCGCGATGGCCATGGTGCAGCTGCCGTTCGATGAGGCGGCGCGGCTGCTGGGAGACCGTACGGACGTGGTCGCCGCGATCGCGTCGTCACCCGGCTCGACGGTCGTCTCCGGCGATCCGGACGCCGTCGCCGAGGTGCTGGCCGGCTGGCTCGAGGAGGGGATCCCGGCCCGCCGGGTCGCCTCGGACGTGGCCTTCCACGGGCCGCAGATGGATCCGCTGCTGGCCGACCTGACCGCCGCCGCGGCCGACCTCACGCCCGGCGCCCCCGGCATCCGCGTCTACTCGACGGCGCTGGACGATCCGCGGGCGGAACATGGCTTCGCCGGCACGTACTGGGCGGCCAACCTGCGCCGGCCGGTGCGCCTGGCCGACGCCGTCGCGGCGGCCGCGGAGGACGGATACCGCGCGTTCGTCGAGATCTCCCCGCACCCGGTCGTCACCCACTCGGTGCTGGAGACGCTGGGCGCGGGCGGGCACGAGGAGGTCTTCGTCGGCCCGTCGCTGCGGCGCAACCGTCCCCCGAGCGTCACCCTGCCGGCCAGCGTGGCCGCGGCGCACTGCGCCGGCCTCGAGGTGGACTGGCAGCGGCTGCAGCCGGCCGGCGGTCCGGTCGTGCTCCCCTCCTACCCGTGGCAGCACCGCAGGCACTGGCGTACGCCGTCGGCCCCGGACACCGCCGGGCGCGGCCACGACCCGGACACGCACACGCTGCTCGGTGACGGCGTCGATCTCGCGGGCACCGACGTACGGCTCTGGCGGACCGGCGTGGACGACCAGACGCGGCCCTATCCCGGCAGCCACGCCATCGAGGGCGTGGAGATCGTGCCGGCCGCGGTGCTCGCGGCGACCTTCTTCGCCGCCGCCGGAGGTCAGCTGCTCGGCGAGGTGACGATGTCGGCGCCGCTGCTGACCGCCGACCGCCGCGAGGTCCAGGTCGTGCGGCAGGGGAGCGAGCTGCGGCTGGCCGCCCGTGCCGCGGGCGAGCCGGACGCCGCCTGGCAGCTGATCGCCACCGCCACGGTGCCCTCGACGCCGGGGGAGGCGCCCGTGCCACCGGCGCGGCCGCTCACGCCGGTGGAGCCGGGCCTGGTCGGACAGCGGCTCGCCGCCGTCGGCGTACCGGAGACCGGGTTCGACTGGCAGGTCGAGGAGCTGCTGCGCGGCCACGGCGCGCTGCGCGCCCGGGTACGGTGCGGGCCGTCCGCCACGTGGGCGCCCGTCCTGGACGCGGCGATGTCGGTGGCGCCGAGCGCGTTCCCCGGCGACCCGTTGCTGCGCATGGTGACGCACGTCGATCGGCTGGTCACGCTCGGAGAGCCGCCGAGCACGGTGGACATCGAGGTGTGGCTCGATCCCGTGCGCGCCGACACGGTGCAGGTACGGTTGACCGACGGTGCCGGCGCCGTCGTCGGCTGGCTGTCGGGACTGCGCTACCCGGTGATCGACGTGCCGGCCCCCGCCGAGAACGGCGCCGACGGCGTGCGGCCCGCCGAGTCGATCGCCGACCTGGGACCGGCGGAGCTGCGCGCGTTCCTGCTCGAAGAGGTCGGCGCGCAGATCGCCAAGGAGATGCGGCTGGCCCCTGCCGACCTGTCGCCGTACCGGCCGCTGGTCGAGCAGGGGCTGGACTCGGTGCTGACGGTGGTGGTCCGGCGGCGGCTGGAGAAACGGTTCCGGTGCTCGCTGCCGACGACCCTGCTGTGGCGGCAACCGACCGTCGCCGCGGTCTCCGACTACATCGCCGGGCTGGTGTCCGCCTCAAACGGCAACGGCAACGGCAGCGCCGAGGCGGGCTGAGGAGTCACCTCGGGTGGTAACGGGAGCGCCGAGGCTGGCCGAGGGAGTCACCTCGGGCGCTCCAGGGCGATCACGGCGGGAACGCGGTCCGGGCGTGCGGCGCGGAGCATGCCGTACCCGATGCCGGCGAGTCCGGTCATCAGGC
>NZ_JBSGFQ010000255.1:0-4462 GCF_053603495.1 Nonomuraea sp. NPDC004186
CTGATGGCTGGGCAATGGGAGCCGGATGAGCTGCGAGGTTCACGTCCGGTTCTGAGAGAGCCGGGGGGTGAAACTCCCCCCGGCTACTCACCTCGCTCTTCGCCACCGGATCACCGTTCTCGAACGGCAGCTCGGCGCCGACGCCAGGGTGAGATTCGGCCCCGAGGACCGTGCCCTCCTCGCCGCCCTGCTGACATCACTGCCGCGCAAGGTCCTGCGCCGGCTGCGGCTCCTCGTTCGCCCGGACACCGTTTTGCGCTGGCACCGCGATCTGAGGAGACGGCGTCATGCCCGTACCTGCCGCCCGAAGCGGCCGGGGCGCCCGCCCACGGTCCGCTCTGTCCGTGCGCTCATCCTGCGCCTGGTCCGGGGAACCCGTCTTGGAGATATCGGCGGGTGCATGGTGAGCTGACCGTGCTCGGCATCACGGTCGCGCCCTCCACCGTGTGGGAGATCCTCAAGCAGGAAGGCACTGATCCGGCACCTGAGCGGGCGTCCAGCACCTGGCTTGACTTCCTGCGCTCGCAAGCTGAGGTGCTGCTGGCCTGCGACTTCATCGAGACCGTCACCCTCGCTTGGGCAGCGCCCGTACATCCTGGCGGTGATCGAGGCAGACGAGGGCGCTGGGGTGGCGTCGGTGGTCGCGGTGGACGGAGCGCCGCGATGGGCGGCGTCGGAGGATTGGCGAAGGTGGCAGGCGGTAGAAGGCGATGGTGTCGAATGCCTTGGCCCCATGGGGGTCCGTCTGTGTCGCTACATCGGTGCTGAAGGTCGGCCACGACTTGACCGCTGGTGATCTCGATCAGCGGACGCCGAGCGCCTCGCGTAGCCCCGGGCTCGGCGGTGAGGCCTCGTCGGGGGAGCCGGGCGTGCGTCGCAGGAACCCGTCCACCACCTCGTAGTGCCCGATGCCGCGCAACGGCGGCGAGTAGACGTGGATCGTGATCGCGCCCGCCTCGTGATCCATCCGGTGAATGCCGGTTCCGGGGAAGGAGAACGACTCGCCCGCTCCGTAGAATCCGACCCGCCGCGGGCCTGCGATCGGGAGCCCTTCGTTGGAAACCCTGCCCGCCAGGACGTGTACGCCGACCGCCGATCCGTCGTGGTCGTGGAAGCCGGTGTCGCGAGCTTCCCACCATGTGTTGAGCCACGCGATGGAGTGCTCGTCCGACCACAGCAGCACATACCCTCCGGGCCCGCTCTGCGGCAGTTCGCCGATGTCGATGAACTCCGCGGCCCGGCGGGCGAGCTCGGCGCACTCCTCCGGCTTGTGCGGCCGGTGGGTGGCGGCGAGTCCGGCGAGATCGGCGCTCATTATTCCTGCTTTCTCTACTTGAAAGACATGGAAAAGCTAGCACGGGGCTTGAGATGAGACGAGAGGCGGCTGCCGATCGCATGGTGATCGGCCACCGGCGCTTCCGGACAAGGGGGCGGTCGTTCCGGGCGGTCCTGGTCCGCTGTCGGGGGATCAGAGTCGTCGGGGATCGGAACGCCTTCGCGCCCCCGGCAGCCGCCGAGGCCGCGTGATCATGCCTTCTCCCGTGAGGAACCCTCTCGTGATCGTGCCATCCGTAACATCCGGCCACCCCGGCCACCGCCCGCACCGGAGGGGGATCCCCGCGTGACCGACACCCTGCCCGGCCGCGCCATCGCGGCCGACCGGTTCAGGAAGGCGCTCGCCGTGCACGCCAGCGGCGTCGTGGTCATCACCGCGCAGAACGACGGCATCCCTGTCGGCCTCACGGCCACGTCGTTCTCCTCCGTCAGCCTCGAACCACCCCTGGTCTCCTTCTATGTGGACCGTTCCTCGACCACCTGGCCGCAACTGGGCGCCGCCGACCATTTCGCGGTCAACATCCTGGCCGAGCTGGCGGCCCGCTTCGCCCGCAAGGACATCGACCGGTTCGCCACGCCCACCCGCTGGCGGCCCGGAGCGCTGGGCGCCCCGCTGCTGCAGGATGTCTCGGCGCACCTGATCTGCCTGCCCAACGAGAGAGTCGAGGTCGGCGACCACCTCCTTGTGGTCGGCCTGGTCGCCCATGTCGACGTACGGCACGCCGGCCGCCCGCTCCTCTACCACCAGGGCCGCTTCGGCCGCTTCCTGGCCCACCCCGACTCCTGAGTCCCAGAGCGGAGCGGATGTGAGGCTTGCTCGACTGGGTGCGGGTGCACCAAGACGACATCGATGAGGCCCGCGGACGATGCGACGCCCGGCAGGCGCCCGCGTCCGGCCTGTAGGCCGGGTCCGCAGGATGTCTTACCGATAGAAAACCCACTAAACAAGTAGGTCTTGACGGTTTAGGGATGGCTGTGTTGAGCTGATGTTCGCTGACGAACATCAGAAAGGCCTTGGCTCATGCCTGTGGAGTTCCTCGGGATCGGCGGGACCAACGACGGCTCGGAGACCTCGCCGCGCTCCGGTGCCTCTTTCGACAAGCAGTACGCGCTGCGGCTCGCGCGCGCCCATCAGGAGTACGGCTGGGATCGGGTGCTGTTCGCCTACGGTTCGGGCTCGCCCGATCCGGCGCAGGTGGCCGCCTACGTGGCGACCAGGGTCGAAGACCTGCAGATCCTTCTGGCGCACCGGCCGAACGTGTCCTATCCGACGTACGCGCTCAAAACCTTCGCCACCCTCGACCAGATCAGCGACGGGCGGCTGACGGTGCACTTCATCACGGGCGGCAACGACCGCGAGCAGGGCAGGGAGGGCGACGTCCTGACCAAGGACGAGCGCTACTCCAGGACCAGGGAGTACATCCAGATCGTCAAGGAGGGCTGGACGTCGAGGGAGCCGTTCGACCATGAGGGCGAGCACTACTCCTTCAAGGACTTCGTCTCTGACGTGTTCCCGGTGCAGCAGCCGCGCCCCAGAGTGTCCTTCGGCGGCTCGTCGGAGGCCGCCTACGCGGCGGGCGGGGCGGAGGCCGACATCTACTGCCTGTGGGGGGAGCCGCTGGCCGAGACGGCACAGCAGATCGCCTCGGTGAAACAGGCGGCGTCGCGGGCGGGCCGGAGTGACGTGCCCAAATTCCAGGTGGCGTTCCGGCCGATCATCGCGCCGACCGAGGAACTGGCATGGGAGAAGGCCCATCGCATCCTGGACGATCTGCACCGGGTGGGGGCGAACCGGCGCCGGTTGTCCGGCCCCCCGCAGAACGCCGGCTCGCAGCGGCTGCTCGGCGTCGCGGCCAAGGGGGAGCGCCACGACCGCGCGCTGTGGACGCCGACCGCTGCGGCCACGGGAGGCGCGGGCAACTCGACGGCGCTCGTCGGCACCCCCGAGACCGTCGCCGAGGCCCTGCTGGACTACTACGATCTGGGCGTCGAGATCCTCTCGGCCCGAGGCTACGACATCCTGGACGACGCCATCGACTTCGGGCGGCATGTGATCCCCCTGGTCCGCGAGGGGGTCGCCGAACGGGACCGGCAGCGGGCGGCCCGGGCGCGGCTGAGCCCGGTCGCGCCATGACCGCTTCCCCGGCCGTCCTGGACGACCCGGTACGGGCCTCGCTCCTGGGAGCGCACGCCCATCTGACCGAACGGCGCGGCCGCGTGTTGCGCTATCCCCTCGACGTCTCGCCGTTCCTGTCGATGCCGCCCGAACCCGGCCCGGCCGACTGGGACGATGTCGCCGCCCTGGTGGGACCCGCCGGGCAGGTGTCCCTGCCCGGCACGGTATCGACGCTTCCGGCCGGCTGGGAGGAGGTGGCGAACGTGCCGGGAGTCCAGCTCACCGGCGAGCGCGTCGCCGGTGCGGACGACGCCGCCGTGGTCCGGCTGGGGCCACGGGACGCGCCGGAGATGCTGGATCTCGCCGGGCGGACGAAGCCGGGCCCGTTCCTGCCGCGTACCGTCGAGCTCGGCGTCTACCTCGGGATACGGTCCGGAGGCGTGCTGGTGGCGATGGCCGGCGAACGCCTGCACCCGCCGGGTTGGACCGAGATCAGCGCCGTCTGCACCGACCCCGCCCATCGAGGCCGCGGCCTGGCGACCCGGCTGGTGCTCGCCGTCGCCGCCGGCATCCGGAGGCGGGGCGAGACACCGTTCCTGCACGCGGCGGCCGCCAACGTCGGGGCGATCCGCCTGTACGAGCGGCTCGGCTTCCGTCTGCGCCGCACCACGGACTTCCGCACCGTACGGGTTCCGGCGCGGGACCCCGTCCTGGAGTACACCGGTGGCCCTTAGTGGAGCCGCGTGGCGCGGTTGAGCCGGAGGGGTTGGCGCGGTCTGGCCTGAGACGCGGCATCGGTCGGCTTATCGCGGCATGCGCGGGCGAAAACGTCGCGCATGGCGCGATAAAGCCATGCGCGGGCGAGAACGTCGCGCTCATCCGCGCAGCAAGGGGAGAAGCTGGTCGCCCTGGCGTCTGATCTCCGGCAGGTAGGGGGTGTCGGAGAGGACGAAGTGGGTGATGCCGAGGGCCTGGTAGTCGCGCAAGGATTTCGCCACGTCCTCGGCCGAG
>NZ_JBSGFQ010000256.1:0-4365 GCF_053603495.1 Nonomuraea sp. NPDC004186
ACCAGCACGTGTTCCTGCTCAGCCGCGGGCAACCCGGTCAGGCGGCGTTCCAGCGCTGACCCGCTGCCGGAGACAGGTTCGGTGCGGGCGGTGCGACGCGCGGGCGTGCGAGCCAACCCACGCAGAATCGCCGGGACACCGTCGTGGCGGTTGCTGAGGGTGCGAGTGTTGATGGGCAGCGGTACGAGGAAGGGCTCCGACATGGTCAGAGCGACGTCCAGGAGTTGCATGCCCTCGTTGGCGCCCATGGCGGTGAATCCTGAACGGGACAACCGCTCCAGATCGAGTTCCGCCAACTGGTTCGTCATGCCACCCGTTTCAGGCGCCCACAATCCCCAGGCGAGGGATTGAGCAGGCAGGCCGCTGGCGTGGCGGTGGATCGCCAACGCATCCAGGAAGGCGTTGGCCGCCGAGTAGTTGCCCTGTCCGGCACTGTCCAGCGTGGCGGCTGAGGAGGAGTAGAGAACGAACGCGGCCAGGTCCAGTTGCTGGGTGGCCTGGTGCAGGTGCCATGCAGCGTCCGCTTTCGGCCTCAGTACTCGGTCGATCTTGTCGGGGGTGAGGGAGGTGACCACGCCGTCGTCGAGGACTCCGGCGGTGTGGAAGACCGCTGTCAGCGGGTGCTCGGCGGGGATCCGGTCAAGGAGCGCGGCCACCTGCTCGGGGTCGGACAGATCGCACGCCGCGATCTCGACCGTCGCACCCGCCGTCTCCAGGTCGGCCCGGAGCTGGTCGGCGTCAGGGGCCTGGTCTCCTCGGCGGGAGGCCAACAGCAGACGCCCCACCCGGTGCTCGCCGGCCAGGTGGCGGGCCAAGATCGCGCCCAGGCCGCCGGTGCCACCCGTGATCAGCACGGTGCCGTCGGGGTCCAGGCTGCGCGGCATGGTGAGGATGATCTTGCCGGTGTGGCGGGCCTGGGCCATGTGCCGGAATGCCTGTCGGGCCTGCTGCACCGGCCAGCACCGCACCGGCAACGCAGCCAACTCCTGAGAAGCGAACAGGTCCAGCAGCTCGCCCAGCATCTGCCCGACCCGCTCATGCCCGGCATCCATCAGGTCGAAGCTGCGGTAACGGACGTGAGGGTGAGTGCCCGCGACATCGGCCGGCTCACGCCGGTCGGTCTTGCCCATCTCGATGAACCGGCCACCCTCGGCAAGCAGGTCCAGCGACGCGTCGGTGAACGGCCCCGCCAGCGAGTTGAGCACCACATCCATCCCCGCCCCGCCCATCACCGTGGCGAAGGCGTCGGCGAAGTCCAGGTCGCGGGAGGAGGCGATGTGATCATCCGGCACGCCCAACGCCCGCAGCACGTGCTGCTTGGCGGGCGAAGCGGTGGCGAACACCTCCGCCCCCAAGTGCCGGGCGATCTGGATCGCGGCCATGCCGACCCCACCCGCGCCGGAGTGGATCAGCACCCGCTCCCCCCGGCTGAGCCCGGCCAGGTCGACCAGCCCGTACCAGGCGGTCGCGAACGCCACCGTCACCCCAGCCCCCTGAGCGAACGACCAGCCCGCCGGAAGCCCGGCCAGCAACCGCTGATCGACCACCACCCGAGGACCGAACGCGGCCTCACCCAGCCCCATCACCCGATCGCCGACCCGCACCCCTTCCACCCCGGGTCCGATCTCGGAGACGACGCCGGCGAACTCGCCACCGATCGGCTCCCCCTGCTCGGGCACCATGCCCAACGCCACGACCACATCACGGAAGTTCAACCCGGCCGCACGAACCTCCACCCGCACCTCACCGGCGGCCAACTCCCGGTCGGCCTCCGGCGCGGGGACCAACGCCAGCTCCTCCAGGGACCCCTTGGCCGGGCAGTCCAACCGCCACCCACCCGCACCCCCGGGCACCACCAGATCACCGGCGCTGTCCGCACGAGCCAGACGAGGCACCAGCACCTGGCCGGCCCGCACCGCCAGTTGCGGTTCGTCTTCCACGCCCAGCAGGCAGGCCAGCGCGGTGAGCGACTCGGCCGCATCGTCGAGGTCGATCAGCAGGATCCGGCCGGGGTTCTCGGCCTGCGCAGAGCGCACCAACCCCGACACCGCCGCACCGATCAAAGCACCATCGGTCTCGCTGCCGGTGGTCACCGCGCCGCTGGTGACCAGCACCAGCCGGGTCTCGGCCAGCCGCTCATCGGCCAGCCAACCACTCAGCACACCCACGACCCGATCCAGCTCCGGCCGCAGCCTGTCCTGGCCGAAAGCCTCCACCGCAAGGCGCATCACCACAGCGGTGGGAAGAGACCGCCCGGACGCGACCGCATCCCCCAACGCCGCCACATCCACGAACTCCCCGACACCCCCACCAGCAGCCTGGACAGCCGCGACCAGAGAGGGCCAGCCCTCGCCCACCACCGCCACGTCCCCAGAACCGACCGGCTCACCCGGCAGCGGCACCCACTGCACCCGATGCAGCGCATCGTGCCCAGCCTGCGGACGCGACGACAGCCCATCCGCGGGCAGCGGACGCGAGATCAAGCTCGCGACGACCGCGACCGGCGCGCCGGTGCCGTCGGCGATCCGGATGCTGGAAGCCCCGCCCTCAGCCGGAAGGACGTGAACGCGCACCTGCTGAGCACCGGAAGCCAGGAGCTCCACCCCGTTCCAGGCGAACGGCAGCGCGACCCCCTCAACCTGCTCGACGAGACCGGTGGCGTGCAGGGCGGCGTCCAGCAGAGCCGGGTGAATGCCATAACCGCCGGCCTCGGCGGCCTCCCGCTCGTCGAGCTCCACCTCGGCGAACACCTCTGCGCCACGCACCCAGGCCCGCTTGAGCCCTTGGAACGCCGGACCATAGCCATACCCGGCACGAGCCAACGCCTCGTAGTGACCGGACACGTCCACCACCTGCGCCCCCGCGGGCGGCCACTGCTCATCAGCAGAACCGGCCGCGCTGCTCGTCACGGCCAGGGTGCCCGCGGCGTGACGCGTCCAGGGCCGCCGGCCGGTACGGGCGTGCACCGCCACCTCACGCCGACCGTCCTCACCGGCAGCGGACACCGCCACCTGAAGCTGGACCGGCTCGTCACCCCCGATCACCAGCGGCGCCTCAAGCGTCAGCTCCTCCACCACCGGGCAGCCGACCTCGTCGCCCGCCCGCACCACCAGCTCCACGAAGCCGGTGCCGGGGAAGACCACCGTCTCCCCCACCCCGTGATCGGCCAGCCACGGATGCGTAGTGGTCGAGATCCGGCCGGTCAGCACCAGCCCGCCCTGATCGGGCAGCTCCACCGCCGCACCCAGCAGCGGATGGTCCACCCGCGTCAGGCCCAGGCCACCGGCGTCCGCCGCCCCCGCGACGGAAGGCTCCAGCCAGTAACGCCGGTGCTGGAACGCATACGTGGGCAACTCGGCACCCACGCTGGTGCCGGGCAGGAGTCGTAGCCAGTCCACCCCCACCCCGGCGGCGAACGCCTCCCCCGCCGAACGTACGAACCGCCCCGCGCCGCCCTCGCCGCGCCGCAGCGATGCCACCGCGACTCCCGACGGGGCGGTGACGTCCAGGATGTCCTGCACCGCCATCGTCAGCACCGGATGCGGGCTCACCTCGAGGAAGAAGTCGTGACCGTCGCGAATCGCGACTCGTACGGCGTCCTCGAAACGCACGCGCTGGCGCAGGTTGGTGTACCAGTAGTCGGCCCCCAGCCGCTCGGTGTCCAGCGACTCCGCCACGACCGTGGAGTAGAACGGCACGTCGGCTGAGCGAGGTTCGAGCCCGGCCAGTTCGGCGAGGACGGTCTCCCGGAGCCCTTCCACCTGGGCGGAGTGGGAGGCGTAGTCCACCTTGATCTTTCGAGCCTGCACGCCCTCACCGGTGATCGCCGCGAAGAACTCGTCCAGGTCGGCGGCGCCGCCGGACACGACGACGGAGGTCGGGCCGTTCACGGCGGCTACCGAGAGCCGGTCGCTCCACGGTTCGAGCCGCCGCACCAGCTCCTCGTACGGCAGCAGCACGGCCAGCATGCCGCCGGTCCCGGCGAGCTCCCTGCGGATGACCTTGCCGCGCTGGGCGACCACGCGGGCCGCGTCCCGCAGCGACAGCGCCCCGGCCACGCACGCCGCGGCCACCTCACCCTGCGAATGCCCGATCACCGCGGCCGGGCGGACCCCCACCGACTCCCACAATGCCGCCAGGGAAACCATGACCGCCCAGGTGGCGGGCTGGACGACGTCCACCCGGTCCAGGGTCGGAGCTTCGTCCGCACCGCGCAGTACGTCGAGCAGGTCCCAGTCGACGAACTCGCTCAGCGCCTGCCCGCACTCGGCCAGCCGGGCGGCGAACACCGGCGACGCCTGCGCCAGCTCCACCCCCATCCCGGCCCACTGCGCCCCCTGCCCCGGGAACACCAGCACCGCATCC
>NZ_JBSGFQ010000257.1:0-4318 GCF_053603495.1 Nonomuraea sp. NPDC004186
AAGTCGTCTGCGGCGTCCGAGGAAGCCAGGACGATGGCGACGATCAGCCGTATCGCGGTGACGAGCGGGAACGGGTCGGCCGTCCAGCCCATTCCTTTGGAAGCATCGACAGGACAGGTGGAGAGACTGCGATGAAGGCGATTCGCGCGTGGCGCGGCAGGGCTTTATGGCAGACGACGAGTGTTGTCGGCGCCGTGCTCTCGCTGCTTCTCGTGAGCAGCCCGATCGTCGAAGCACGGGCCGCGGCGGCGGAGGCGGACCCGCCTCGCGCGCCGGCATGCGAACGCCAGGTGGTCCTGGAGGCCTGGGTCACGGGCGGTGTGAACGTCCGTCCGGCCGCGGAGGATGCGCTGCTCGGAGGGCAGGCGGAGATCTGCGCCTTCCTCGCCCAGCTTCCCCGGCTCGCGACGCAGGACGATCGTGAGCAGGTCGGCCGCATCAAGGCCCACGGAGGCCCCGAGGTGTCCGCCGCTGCCAACGCCGCCCTGGTCTCGGACAACTCCGGTGCCGTGGTGGCGTTTCTCGACGGCGGCTGGGAGACCGCTCGGGAGATCGACCTGCGCGCCAGCGTGAACGAGATGAAGGCGGCCGGCGGACCGGAGGTCAAGGCTGCCGCGAACGAGGTGCTGCGCAACGGGTCGCGTACGGCCTTGGGGCAGTTCATCGAGTCGGGATGGCGGCTGCCGTACAGGCTGGACCTGCGGGCGATCGTCAATCGTGCGATGGCTGACGGCGGCCCGGAGGTGCAGGCCGCGGCGAACCGGGCGCTCCAGGACGGCAGCCTGGAGATGCAGGAACGATTCATCCAGATCGACTGGGGGGTGGCCCAGGCCCGGGACAACGAGAACCAGACCTTGGGCGATCTCCGGGCGAGCGCCACAGAGGCGACTCGCCGTGCGGCATTCGAGACGATCTCCGCGGTCGCGCAGGCGGAGCGCGCGAAGGCCGAGTCCCTGGCGGCCAAGAACGACGCGCTGGAGGCACAACGCCTCGCCTCGCTGGCTGGACAGGAGTCGGCGGAGGCCAAGCGTCAGGCCCAGCGTGCGGCTGAGGCGGCCGACCGCGCCGCGGTGGCATCCAGCGTCGCCGTACAGGCCGCGCGGGCGGCGGCGGACGCCGCGCGCGCGGCCGCCGGAGCCGCCGGACGCGCGGCGACCGCGGCGGCGCGGGCGCATACGAAGTCCGACGAGGCGTGGGCGGCCGCGTCGGCGGCGGAGCTGAACGCGACCGCCGCCGCCACGGCAGAGATGCACAACCGCATCATGCAGCAGATCGGTCCGCAGATCTCCGCCTGGATCTCGCCCATCAACCAGATCACCGCCGTGACGCAGCAGGCATATGCCGCGGTCGCCGCCGCCGATTCGGCGCGGGCGAACACCGAGGCCGCCGGACGCGCGGCCGAGGCCGCCGGCCGTTATGCGGGGGCAGCCAGCGCCGAGGCGCGGGCCGCGTTCGCCGCGGCCGCGCGGGCGGGAGCAAGCGCGGAACGGGCGAAGCGCGCCACCGCGGAAACGGTGCGTCAAGCGGACATCGCCCAGGACGCGGCCGGCAAGGCGCGAGATGCCGCGACGCGAGCGGTGTCCTATGCGGAGGCGGCGGCGAGCGCCGCGGCGAGCGCGGCCCAGCATGCGGGCAGCGCCGTCAACGCGGCCGAGCTGGCGACGCAGCACGCGAACAATGCCTACCGTGCGGCGGAGGACGCGTTGCAGGCGGCCGAGACCGCCCAAGCCGTCTACAAGTCGGCGCGCGAGGCAGACGCCGAACGGCTCAAGAACGAGCTCGAGCTCGAGTTGTCCTTCGCCCGGCACATCAGTGCGGAAGCCGCCAAGGCCAAGTTGCAGGACGCTCGCGGCTTCGGAGTGCCGATGGGCCGCTATCACACTCCGCAGATCGATGCGCTGATCGCCGAGGCCGCCGACACGCGGACCGATCCCGCACTGGCGGTCGGCAAGGCGCGGGAAGTGGCCCGATACTTCGCGACCGTGCCCGGTACGTGGACCAGTTCGGCGGCCATGTCCGCTCTCGGCGAGGACGATGACGTCCTCGTCCTCCAGTTCGTCAGGAGCGGGCTCGCAGCCGCCGAGGAGCAGGACGACCGCACAACGCTGACCGGTCTCATGGTCACCGGCACCCCGGCCATGAGAGCCGCTGCCCAGCACACTCTCGATGGCGGGTGGCCCGGCGTCATCGCGTTCCTCAACGACCCGGACTACCCCGAGCGAGCCGCCGAACAGCGGGAGCAGGTCGGGCGGATCCTCGCCGACGCCCGCAGCGCCGGCAACGCCGAGACCGAGAAAGCGGCGAACACCGCCCTGCGCTCGGACGATCCGGACGCGCTCGAGAAGTTCCTGGAGGTGACGCACAACACCACGTACACGATCGACATCCGGTCGAGGGTCGGCGCGATCGCCGGGGATGACTCCTACGGCACCGAGGTGCGGAACGGCGCCCAGATCGCGCTCGCCGGCACGACGGCGATGCAGGTCGAGTTCCTGGAGGTGGATCGGCACCGTGCGGCCGAACGCGACTACGCCACGGCCACACACAACTACATCGCCACCTCCTTGATGATCGAGACCTCGCAGATCGCGGAGCGCGCCGTCGAGTTCGCGCGCACCGCGCAGGCCGCGGCGGCAGAGGCCCGCGGTGCGGCGGAGGAGGCCATCGGTTACGCGGACGACGCCGGCAAAGCCGCCGACCAGGCGCGGACGTACGCAACCGAGGCCGTCGCCCAGGCCCGCGACGCCGCCGCGTCCGCCGAACGAGCCGCGCAGGCCGTTCGCACCGCCGCCGCCGCGACCAAGCAGGCCCAGCAGTCGGCCGGGAAGGCGTCCCTCTCGGCCCGCTGGGCACGCGCCTCTGCTGCTTCGGCGGCAAAGGACGCGGCAAGCGCCTTCGCCGCCTACGACACCGCGTACAAGGCGCAGATCCTGGCCGGCCAGCGCGCGTCAGAAGCGGCTCGCATCGCTGCCGAGGTCTTCGAAGACTATCGGGAAGAGGCCAAGGCCCGGCTGAGCGAACTCAAGGCCGAGTGGTACGGACACTGCAAGTGGGGGCCCGAGGACGGCCTGCCGGGGTACAACGACTGCAACGCCTACGTCGAAAAGATTCTCAACGATCCCAAGGGGCCACTCCACGACCCGGACGGCTACGCCCAGGAACGGATCCAGCACTGCAGGAACCAGTTCGTCGGCAAGGCCCTGGACGCCTGCATGTCCGTCGTCCTGAGCCCGCTCTTCACCTTCGCGGCAAGGGGGATCTCCGACCGGGAGACCGAAACCCATCGCCTCGCCGAGGAGTACATGGCCCTGACCGGACTGGACCTGCTCAACGGCGCCTCCCAATGGTCGTTGGCGAACAAGTGCAAGAACGCCGCCAAGGGAGGCGTCGTGACCGGGGGGAAGAAGTTCTCGGACTGCATCACCGGCGCCCTGGACCTGTCCGAAGATCCCGACTGGGACAAGTATTCGAGCCAGTGGAAGGGCACCTTCGTGGAGTCGCTCGTCCCGGAGGAGCTGCGGTTCGCCGAGTACAACTCGGAATGGGGAACGATGTACCTGCGCGAGCACCTGTCCGACCGGACCATTCTCTCGGCGATTCACGAGTCCGACCTGGCGACATCACTCCTGCGCATCCTTCCGATCGGATGCGTTCAGGACGGCGGGCAGTGCCCGTACGCGGATGCCGCGCAACAGCTCAGGAACGTGAGCGAGTCGATCAAGCTGGTGAACAACCAGGGCTATATCGTCGACGAGTCCGGGCGGGTGCTCGATGCGAGCGGACTGCCGATCGCGAGCCTGCCACCGATCGATGATCTCGAGAAATGGGCGAACTATACGGTCGAAAGCGGGCTGCACGACGACCTGGCGGCCCTCGAAGACCGTCTCGGCCTGCTGTACAGGCAGGAGTTCGGGCTGCCCATGGCGCCCCCGGCATGGCACCTCGAGACACAGCTCGCCTATCGCGTCGCCACGCGGGAGGTGAAGCTACGCGAGAACACGCTCCGGCTGGTCATGAACAACCGTGGCGGTGTCTGTGACGCGGTGCCGATCAACGGCACCGCACCCGACCAGCAGCGACAGGTCGTGGCCGGGTGCGTCCAGGCCATCAAGATGTTGCTTCCGGCCGGCACGACCATGATCATCTACTACCCCGACCCGGCGAATCCGGCAGAGCTGCTTGAGGTCATCGTGCGTGGCGTCGGCCGCTGGCTGGACTGAACCCGTCACCGCGCGTTGACCCGGTAGCGGGTTTTCATCGGTCCGGGGGCGGCACCGCAGGCAGGCAAATCACCACTCGCAGAACCGGCACGGCCGAT
>NZ_JBSGFQ010000258.1:0-4029 GCF_053603495.1 Nonomuraea sp. NPDC004186
GCACTTCCTGCTGTACAGCAGGAAGTGCAGCAACGCCGCCTTACGCAGCCTAATCGTCCCCTACAGCGTTACACGGTTGAGCAGCAGCACCGGCCCTGGACCAGGGCTCCCCGCTTCACTCGTAATGAAGCGTTCTGGAATTGGATCTCCCAAGATGTATCCGCAGGTCAGTCGCCCCTCCGGGGATCTGTTGGTACAGCAACGGGTCCGAGTTGGTCTTAGCTTGGAGTTGCTGCCGACCTGGCTTAGGTCTGCCCTGAGTAGCCGGAAAGGAATACAGGACTGATGGTCCGTTGGACCCAAAGATGATCCTGTAGTTCCATGGCGAGTTCTTGATTTTCTGCCGCCCAGTCAGGAGCATGAGCTACAAACTCGCGACTATTGAACACGGTGAACCTATTGAATTCCCTAGCGCGGATTCTCCTTGCATCATTCCTATCGCTAGATATGATTAGTCCCAAGCGTGACCCGAGCGGGACCGTCATGCGTCGGAAGCCGTGAAACCCTGCCCCTATTCCATGGTCCAGGAATTTCGATGGAATGTCTGGAACGAAGCCATGCCTTACTCCCGAGAAACATATGCTGGCGTCGGAGACGACTAATGATGACTTCTTGGGGCGATAGCATGACCAATGCATATCGGAGCCAGTTAAAACTGCGACGAGATTATTCCAAGTGTCTTTGTAGTATGCATTGGGATCACGCTGAAGGGACCAGGGAAAGATAACCCAGTATCTTATGTGTCTCAACATCACGGTTTGGTGAAGTTTTGCATCATCGTCATGACCTAGAGTGCTCAATTCCTTTCCTGTGACATGAAGTAGAAATCTGCTCCGCTGCCATTGAAGTGCGAGAAACCACGCGATTGCTGAGCGGAGCTCCTCAGGAACTATTTTATGGTCCGATGCATCGAGTTCCGAGATGGCCGCTGCGGCCTCTGCTTCTATTCTGCTCATCTCGGTTTCAAGTGTTGTGTGATCTGGTTCGCTGCCCGGCATCGTCATTGTGTGACCCAAGTTTCGATGACCGATATTTCGGACGGTGCTGGTGAAGCTCACACCCCTAGTCAAATGATGCACAGTGAGTTTCTCGCCCGAACCAGCAAAGCGCCTCAGAAGAAACTGGGGAACGAAATGGTGTTTTTTCGCGTGTGCCAACCTTAGCCCTCATCACCTATTACCCCTACGACTTGCAGGGGCTAATGTTCAGTACTCGCAGGTCGCCTCGTCGCTACATCGGCGAGTATAGACCGCTACGAATCTGCAGGCGGTCTATATCGTGGCGAGTCAAAGGCATCTTACAGATGGCTATACCAGTATAGATGATTATTTATTGATCGGTTACTTCTAAATGGGATTGGAGACCACCCGCCGCCCACATCTGTGAGCGACGGCTGGCCGGTCTCCGTACGGTCTGGGTCGTCGGGGGGCACGGTCCGATCACGAGCACAAAGTGGATCACGCTGTTCCGGCCGCGCTCCAGATGATCAAGATCCTTTGTGGCGAGAGCTGACAGAGACGCGCGTATCAGCTCACGGGAGAGCGTTGTACGGCAGTCCCGTACAGCAACACCGTCTTACAACGATCACGCTCCACCGCCCAGCATTTTCCGCTTCACCAGGGCGTGAGTCCGCCGAATTGGGATGCGCCCTTCCCTACGGATCAGAAGGTTACGGGTTTGACTCCTATCGGCCGCGCTCACCAGAAAGGCCCCGCCACCAGGGATTACGTGGAGCAAACACGACTCCTCCCCTACTCGCGGATCGCCGAAGCGAAGGTGTCGACAGCCGAGGCTTCAGTGAGGCGGATCACGTGGGCGTACACCCGACGCGTGATCGATGGGTCAGCGTGGACGAGGCGGGCCGCGACGACGTGGACCGGGACGCCAGCCAGGAGCAGAGTTCTAGGGTGAATATGGTGGAGGTGGTGAGGCGAGCGTGCGGTAGCGGGCTGTCGCACGCTCGTCTGGCTGTATCGCTTGATCAGGTTCGGGAAGAGGGGCTGATAGGTGGTTGAGGTGCGCCTGGGCACCTTTTGCACGTTAGGTCCAGGCAAGCTCAGAGCTTTATTCGCCCACTTAAACTGTATTCTAGCCCCGCTCTTTAGAAGCTATAGAGCGCAGGAGTCTTCGCCATAGGCTTGGATGTTGCAAGCGTTGTGTGCGCTGTATATCCCTAGAATCTAGCTCTTCGCGAGAGAAGTCCTGATAGAGTCGGATGTCACTCGCGCGCGACGTGCGGACCCATAATGGCGCTCCTATTATGACCCGGCTATGCTTACTTCGCTTGTTCACGTAGGATTGGACAAGTCAACGTCATAATATACCTCCGCTGCCCATTCCGCGCTATCCTGGACGTCGCCGTAAGTAAAAGCTCTACGCCAGGCTTGAAATGTGTCGGCCTCGGCTCCCTTCATTCCCTGGGTTGTTGCGATCTGATACGCGGTTTCGGCTAGCTCCTCACGGCTCGGGCCAAAGGTTTTGTCCTCCGGTTCGGCGCATCGACTCTTCAGAAAGAGATTCACCTCGGGGGCGGCTGAACATGTCCAACCCCATCGAGAAGTAGGTTCTGCAGAACGTATCCGATCAGCGAAATTCGACAGACTTCCGAAGAGACAAATAGCCGCCATTCCTTCGTTGAAGGATGCGGCTTCTGTATACACGACAGCCATATTTTGGCTGGATCCGTCAGGCTCCACAAATTCGCTAAATACAACACTGCCTTTACCCTTAATGTATAGGACCGGCTGGTTAATTCTCAAGTCACCCACTAGGAGTTCACCAAGCGCCGATTCAAGCGTCCTCGCCATCTTAGGGATCGACAAGGGTGGTGCAGCAGAACTGATCTCGATTTGGGGTGCCATGCCGCCAAAGGTTGGCGTTGCAAACTTGGACGATCTCTCCCTGAGGCGTATGCCATTGTCGTCGAGGATCTTCTTAATTCGACGATCCGACCAGTATAGGTAATTGACAGATCCGCCAAGTACGCTCATTCGGACCACCCGCGTTCCAGTCATCGGGATCCTTGAGGCCCTTGCCTCACGGTAGCAAGAGATGCAAGATGTTTCCATGCACTCCAGGCGAACGCCAGGACTTCCCGGACAATTCGGTGATCTTCACTGGGTTAGCTATGGTGAGTACGGCGGCCGACCCGCCGGACGGGAGGAACGAGAGGTTGACCCTGCACCGCTGGCACGTCTTCTAGGAGCCGTTCTCGGTATGGAAGGCCTGGAATATAGGCCTTGCGTACGCGCGGTGACAGAGGATGAGGCTGACGGCCCCATCCACATAGTGCACTTGCTAGCGGCATGCGAATACGCCGCCGGACAGTTCGGAGGCGGCCTTCCCGGCGCGAAAGATTCGACTGCAGATTTCAAGACATGGCTCATGGTTTCTTCGGTTTCAGGCAATGCGATTCCTAGACTGGTCAAGGCTTTGCGATCCGGAGGGTATGCCGCCGCCGTTGCTATCGTACGTGACATGACACCTCGTGAGCGTTACAGGGTACTGGATGGCTTGATCCATTATTGGGCTGCACCTATTACAGGACTAGCCATCGATCTACCCGACTATCACTTTATTGAAACTGATTCGGACGCCGACTAATCAAACAAAGCCGTCCGATTAGTTCTGATGAATGGATATGATCAGGGGCAGCGTACCGCTAGCAGATCTCGCCTAAGTCAGCCACTCCAATCGCTCGCCACTCTGCTGGCAGACGAGGATCATGCTCAAAGCCAGCTTGTTCTGTCGCTGTTCCGTGAGAGCACCGAAAACAGTGGGAATTGGCGCGAGGCGGCTGCACTCGATGCCCCTGCTCAGCGTCATAATCGGACCAGTTTCGCAGCTGATCGGGACTGATGCCGGTGATCACGCGGATCTTCGAGGTGACCCACCAGACTTCTCTACTTGCCTGCAACTGATCTTGCTAACGCAGCTAACCTCGATCTTTCGCGATCAAGGTGTGGTCGGCTGAGCGGTCCAGCTGAGGGTTGAATTGCGTGCTGTGGTCAGCGCGCTGGCCCGGCTGTC
>NZ_JBSGFQ010000259.1:0-3961 GCF_053603495.1 Nonomuraea sp. NPDC004186
CGGCGACCTCCTCCGGATGGCTCGCCTCGATCAGGGTCACCTCCGTCTCGACCTCGATCTGGAGCTCGTACAGGAAGTCGTCCTCGCTGTTGGGAACGCTCATCTTTCCTCCATGCGTGGCTTGAGCGGATGTCCGGAAGACCGGCTGACCGCGTGGATCAGCCGTACAGCGATCTGGCCGGAGGCGAACAGGCGGGTGAAGCGCTCACCCTGGTCAGCCGCCAGCGCGTACGCGGGCTCGGCCCGGTGGCGGGTCGCGATCATCGCGGCGACCTGCTCGGCGCGGCGTGACCAGGACCGCGGCGCCCCGCCGGGCTGGTCGATCTGCTCGACGATCTCGAATCCCGCGCCGGCGAGCAGATCGACAAGCTCCCCCTGGGTGGGGAAGTGGTTGCCGTCCGGCACCGGAAGGAGCTGCGGGCCCCGGGCGACGACCACCAGCAGCCCCAGCGAGGCGCCGGGCTTCAGCACCCGGTGGATCTCGCCGAGCACCGTGGCCTTGTCCTGTACGGTGCACAGCACCCCCAGACACCAGGCGGCGTCGGCCGACCCCGTACGGAGCGGAATCCGTCGCCCGTCCCCCGCGACGACCGGCAGCCCGAACAGCCGGGCGGCGGCCCGGCGCGCGGCCGGCATCGGCTCCAGCAGGATCGGCCGGACCCCGAACCGCTCCGCGGCCCAGGCCGCCGGCCCGCCGGCGCCCGCGCCCACGTCCAGCAGCGTGATGCCGGCCGACAGCTCGCACGCCTCGGCCAGCCAGGCCAGTGCCGCCGGACTCGCGCTGCCGCGGCAGGCGGCCGGTATGGCGTGCCGCTCCCCCAGCTGCTCGACGGCGTCGGCGGTCCAGCCGGCGACATCATCGAACTCGGCGACCATCGCCGATGCGGTCACTGCGTAACTCCTGTCCCGTCGCGGGCGCGTGCGTCGCCCGCCGGCCGTCCGGTCGTCGCCATGGCAGTCGTCGAGGCTCGGGCCGGAGGCCGGGCATGACGGCCGGGCCCGTTGGTCGCCGCGTCGCCGCCGCACCTGGAACAACCTCTCCCGCACTACTTGCCGGCGGCGTTCCGGCGGGCCCAGTCGAGGTAGTGGATGGTGCCGAGGATCGCGTCCTCACCGGGCACCAGCGTCCGCTCGCCCGGCACGCTGCCGTAGTAACGGGCCTGCGGGTCGGCGACCACCGTGCGCGGGTCACCCCAGGCGGCCAGGGCATCGCGGAAGAACTCGTCCATCCGGACGTCATCAGGGCCGCCCACCTCGACCCGGCCGTTCAACGGCTGCCCCACCGCGACCCGGCCGACCGCCTGGGCGACCTCCTCACCCGCGATGGGCTGGAACCGCACCGGCGCGATCCGCACCGTGTCGCCGTCCGTGGCCTCCTCCGCGATGGCCCGTACGAACTCGAAGAACTGCGTCGCGTGCACGAGCGAGAACGGGATCCCCGACTTCTCGATCAACCGCTCCTGAGCGATCTTCGCCGCGAAATAGCCGTTGTCCGGCATCCGTTCCGTGCCCACCACCGACAGCGCGACATGATGACCGACCCCGGCCACCGCCTCCGCGGCCAGCAGATTGCCCGTGGAGGTCTCGAAGAACTCCATCACCGCCGCGGGCTCGAACGACGGCGAGTTCGACACGTCCACCACCACCTGCGCGCCCGCCAACACCTCCGCCAGCCCCTCACCGGTCAGCGTGTTGACACCGGTGCTCGGCGCCGCCGCCACCGCCTCGTGACCGTGCTCCCCCAGCATGGCCACCACCTTCGACCCGATCAGGCCCGTCCCGCCGACCACGACGACCTTCATAGGTGCCCCCTTATTTCTCCGCCGGGGCACCCACGTGCCCACCGGTCGTCAGCTAAGACAGGGCAGCCTTCAGGCTTGTGACAGCAGCCGTGAAATCTTTTCCTTTTTTCTGGATGAAGACCTCGTCAAGGCCGCCGGTGCTATTCGACGAGTTTTCCGGCGGTTGAGACCTCGCGCATGAGCGCCGCGATCTCGGCGGGAACGGGCGGGATGGCCTCCCTGGCCACCGATCCGGGACCGGACCACACCAGGTTGACCTGCAGCGCGGGGTCGAGCTCGGGGTAGTCGGAGCGGTTGTGGCAGCCGCGGGTCTCGCGACGTTCGAGGGCGGTCTCGATCGTCGCGCGGGCGGCCAGCGCCGCGGACTTCAGGTCGAAGGCGTGGGCCAGGTCCTGGAAGCCGGCCAGGTCCGGATGCACGCCGACGTCGGCGATGCGCGCCTCCGCCGCGCCCAGTTCGGCCAGGCCCTTGCGCAGGCCGCCCTCGTCGCGCACCACGCCGGCGTGCTCCGTCATGATGTCGCGCAGGGTCCGCTGCAGCGCGCGTACGTTCTCGGGGCCGTCCGCGGCCAGGAGGTCGTCCACCTCGGCCCGTGCCGCGTCGAGCGCCTCGGCCGAGCGGCGCTGGGCGTCGAGGCCCGCGGAGTACTCGGCCGCCGCCTGACCGACGATGCGGCCGAAGACGAGGAGCTCGATGAGCGAGTTGCCGCCCAGGCGGTTGGCGCCGTGCAGGCCGCTGGCCGCCTCCCCGATCGCGTACAGGCCGTCGACCCCGGTGCCGTGGTCCTCGGGCCGCACCCAGACGCCGCCCATCGAGTAGTGCGCGGTCGGCGCGATCTCGATCGGGTCCTTGGTGATGTCGAGCATCTGCAGTTCCAGGAGCGTCTGGTAGACGCGCGGCAACCGCGTCATGATCGTCTTGCGTGGCAGATGCGACACATCCAGCCAGACGCCGCCGTTCGGGGTCCCGCGGCCTTCTTTGATCTCCGTGTACGCGGCCAGGGCGATGCGATCGCGCGTGGACAGCTCCATCCGCTCCGGGTCGTACCTGGACATGAACCGCTCGCCGAGCTGGTTGCGCAGGATTCCGCCCTCGCCCCGGGCGGCTTCGGAGACGAGGGTCCCGGCCGCGTTCTCGGGCGCGATGAGACCGGAGGGGTGGAACTGCACCAGCTCGGCGTCGCGGATGCGGCAGCCGGCCAGGACGGCGAGGCGGAAGGAGTCTCCGGTGTTCTCGTCCCTGCGCGAGGAGGTACGCCGCCAGATCCGGGTGTGGCCCCCGGCGGCCAGGATCACCGCGTCGGCATGGATGACGTAACGGCTGCCATCGGTCAGATCGAACCCGTACGCGCCGAAGACCGCGTTGTCGCGGACGAGAATGCGCGTGACGTACACGGTGTCGAGGATGGGGACATCGAGCTGCGCCGCGCGGTTGATCAGGGTGCGCTGGATCTCCAGCCCGGTGTAGTCGCCGGCGTAGGCGGTGCGCCGGTAGGTGTGGGCGCCGAAGAAGCGCTGCGAGATGCGCCCGTCCTGTTCGCGGGCGAACGGCATGCCCCAGCGTTCGAGGTCCTCGATACCCTGCGCCGCCCCCTCGGTGACGATCTGCACCGTCTGCGGATGGGCGAGGAGATAGCTCTCCTTGAGGGTGTCGGCCGCGTGCTGCTGCCAGCTGTCCTCGGGGTCCATCGTGGCCAGCGCCGCGTTGATGCCTCCAGCCGCGAGGGAGGTGTGCGCGTCGGCCTTCGGCCGTTTGCCCACCGCGAGGACGCCGACCCCGCGCTCGGCGAGCTCGATGGCCGCCCGCAGCCCGGCTCCTCCCGTGCCGATGACCAGGACGGACGTGGCGATCCGGTGCTCTGGCGAGTGCATGGTGCTCCTTTGACAGCGTCTATGGAAAGCCGTTACGGGAGCAAGACCGGGTAGTGCCGCGATTTGTGACAGGAAGAATCTTCCTGGCCTGTACCTGGCCACCGGCCTGTCCCCGCTGTCCGGGGGGTAGCAGTCGAGGAATCGCACTTCCGGCGAGGGGGACGCCGGAGCAGGGGGCGATGGCGGTGGCCGATCTGGAGCAGGCGGCGGCGGTGTTCGCCGGGGTGCGACCACGCCTGTTCGGGATCGCGTACCGGATGCTCGCCAGCGTCACCGAAGCCGAAGACC
>NZ_JBSGFQ010000260.1:0-1650 GCF_053603495.1 Nonomuraea sp. NPDC004186
GTCAATGCCACGACTTCGGCGGTGTACTTGAGCCCCGCTACATTGTCGGCGCAGAATCACTTGACCAGTGAGCTATTACGCACTCTTTCAAGGGTGGCTGCTTCTAAGCCAACCTCCTGGTTGTCTCTGCGACTCCACATCCTTTCCCACTTAGCACACGCTTAGGGGCCTTAGTCGGTGATCTGGGCTGTTTCCCTCTCGACTACGAACCTTATCGCCCGCAGTCTCACTGCCACGCTCTCACTTACCGGCATTCGGAGTTTGGCTGACGTCAGTAACCTTGTCGGGCCCATTAGCCATCCAGTGCTCTACCTCCGGCAAGAAACACGCGACGCTGCACCTAAATGCATTTCGGGGAGAACCAGCTATCACGGAGTTTGATTGGCCTTTCACCCCTACACACAGATCATCCCCCAGGTTTTCAACCCTGGTGGGTTCGGTCCTCCACCCAGTCTTACCTGAGCTTCAACCTGCCCATGCGTAGATCACTCCGCTTCGGGTCTACAGCATGCGACTCAACGCCCTATTCAGACTCGCTTTCGCTACGGCTCCCCCACACGGGTTAACCTCGCCACACACCATAACTCGCAGGCTCATTCTTCAAAAGGCACGCAGTCACATCACACAGAAGCAAGCTTCTGTAAGCTCCTACGGCTTGTAGGCACACGGTTTCAGGTACTATTTCACGACCCCTCACCGGGGCACTTTTCACCTTTCCCTCACGGTACTCGTGCACTATCGGTCATCAGGGAGTATTTAGGCTTACCAGGTGGTCCTGGCAGATTCACACAGGATTTCTCGAGCCCCGTGCTACTTGGGATCCCCTCAAACAGTCGACAAGGTTTCGCCTACCCGGCTCTCACGGTCTACGGCAGCCCTTCCCAGAGCTTTCAACTACCCCATCGATTTCTTACTGTCCGGCCGATCGGCAGATCGACCAAGAGGGTCCCACGACCCCGGACATGCAACGCCTGCCGGCTATCACACACGCCCGGTTTAGCCTCATCCGCTTTCGCTCACCACTACTCACGGAATCACTATTGTTTTCTCTTCCTACGGGTACTGAGATGTTTCACTTCCCCGCGTTACCACCAACCGCCCTATACATTCAGGCGGAGGCAACACCACATGACTGGTGCTAGGTTTCCCCATTCGGACATCCCCGGATCAACGTCTGGTTGGCGACTCCCCGAGGCTTAACGCAGCCTCCCACGTCCTTCATCGGCTCCTGATGCCAAGGCATCCACCGTGTGCCCTAAAAAACTTGGCCACAAAGATGCTCGCGTCCACTATGCAAATCTCAAACAACAAACAGCAACCGCATCCAAGCCCAGGACGAACCCGAACCCTTCAGCGGCCCTGTACTCCAGAAGAACCGAACACGCATGCCCGTTTCCTCAGGACCCAACAGTGTGTCCAACCAGCCCGGACCCTCGAAACCCCGTTCCCACTCCCTTACGGGCGGTACTTGCAGTCCGACAATCACGGCCTGGTTGAGTAGCCAGTGCTCCACTAGTGAGCTGTCACCCCACCGAACGCATGCCGGTGAAGGGTGAAGATGCTCCTTAGAAAGGAGGTGATCCAGCCGCACCTTCCGGTACGGCTACCTTGTTACGACTTCGTCCCAATCGCCAGCCCCACCTTCGACCG
>NZ_JBSGFQ010000261.1:0-2940 GCF_053603495.1 Nonomuraea sp. NPDC004186
GGCTCGGTGGGCTGGGGCTCGGTGGGCCGGGGCCTCGGCGAGCAGGTCGAGCGCCCGCCGCTCCAGCCGGACGACCTCGGCGGCCGCCGCCGCGGCCCGCGGGTAGGCCAGGGATCGGACGAGCTCCCAGGCGAAGCCCGCGCTCCGGACGGTCACGGCCGGCAGCAAAGTCCAGTCCTGCTCGCTCACACGGCCACCCCTTCTCGCGCGGAATTACACCCGGCACGTCTTAACTCAAAATGCTTACAAGATCATCTTTGCTTGTCAATGAGACCGTCGATGAGAAATCAATGAGCAAGTCATGACGCCCCGACCACCGACACCTGCAAATCCCGCCATAAGACGCAGAGTCGTTTACTTCTGGTTTTCATCCCCTTATCCGCCCTGCACAGAGGCCAGATCAGGGTGCGACGGCCCGAATTCGGCCGCTCATTTCACGGTTTTCTTCCGTACGTTCGAGAAAACCGCCGTTACGCCGTTCCATGACGGGGGATGAAGAACTCGTGACGGATGGCGGGCGACGCGAAGGGCCGAATCTCTCGACCCCGGCGTTCGTCGCCGGGCTCGTCGTCATCACCGCCGTGGTGGCCGCGCTCGACATCCTCTCGGGCACGGCTGTGCGGCTGTTCCCGCTGCTGATCTTCCTCCCGGCGATCGTGGCCGGGCTGGGCACCGTGCGGCAGACGATCGTCGCGTCGCTGTGGGTGGTCCTGGCGGCGGCGGGGGTCACCACGTACCTGGGCGGCGAGCTGGACGACAACCTGCTGGCCGCCGGGTTCACGGCCGTGTTCGGCGCGCTGAGCGTCTTCGGCTGCGCCTACCGGGTGCGGCGCGAGGAGGAGGTGCACCGGCTGCGCTCGGCGGCGGCCGCCCTCCAGCAGCTGATCGTGCGCCCGCTTCCGCTGCGCACCGCCGACGTCGTCATCGACGGCCTCTACCAGCCGGTGGAGGAGGACACGATGGTGGGCGGCGACATGTACGAGGTCGCCGTCTCCCACCACGGCACCCGGGTGCTCATCGCCGACGTGCAGGGCAAGGGGCTGCCCGCCATCGGGACCGCGCTGGCCGTGCTGGGCTCGTTCAGGGAGGCGGCCTACCGGGAGGAGACCCTGGCCGGGGTCGTCGAGGCGATGGAGAACGCCGTGGCCAGGCAGAACACCTTCGCCGCCACCACCGGGGAGCCCGAGCGCCTGGTCACCGCGCTGGTGCTGGACATCAGCCGCCGGCTGGACGTCGAGGCGGTCAACTGCGGGCACATCGCCCCGTACATGATCCACCGCGGCGACGCCCGGCAGGTCAACCTCGGGGAGCCGTCCGTGCCGCTCGGCGTGGGCACGCTCGCTCCCGGGCCGCGCGGCGGCGCGCGGTTCGCGTTCCCGCCCGGCGCGGCGCTGGTGCTGTGCACCGACGGGGTCACCGAGGCCCGCGACCCCCGCGGCGCCTTCTATCCGCTGGAGGAGCGCCTGGAGGGCTGGGCCCCCGACCCTCCCGACCGGCTCGCCCAGGCGCTCGGCGAGGACCTCCGCGCGTTCACCAGGACCGCGCCGCGCGACGACATCGCGATCCTCACGCTACGCCGGTCCGAGTCCTGACCTGCCGGGGGCCGGCTCGCGCACCGTCATGAACCGGTCGCTCCACCCACGCGTACCTACACACATCGGACATGTCCATGGAGGTGTCGTGGAGCTCAGCCTCTTGCGGGCACAGGCTCACAGCCCGTCGTATTTTTCGTTGATGCGTGCCTCGTCAGGAGAGCGCGCGCCGGTTGACTTCTGCATCCCGTGCAACCCATATTTCCCGACCCCGGAGATCTTCGAGCATCTCGGGAGAAATCTGGAGACGATTCTCAAGTTCTATCCGAGCGACGCGGGCACGATCACCGCGGAGCTCTGCGCCACGCTCGGCCTCCACCCGAAGACGGTCGCCATGGGCAACGGGTCGACCGAGTTGATCACCTGGATCGATCACCTGCTGGTGCGCGAGAGCCTCGCGGTGCCCATCCCGACCTTCGGGCGCTGGACCGACCAGCCGCTGGAGACGGGCAAGCGGGTCGACATGTACCCGCTGCTGGAGAGCCGCAACTTCACCCTCGACGTGCAGGACTACGTCTCGTTCATCCGCATGCGCGGCTCCCGGGTCGCGGTGATCTGCAACCCGAACAACCCCGACGGCGGCTACCTGCCCAAGCACGAGGTCCTGCAGCTGCTGGACGAGCTCATCGACCTCGACCTGGTGATCGTGGACGAGTCGTTCGGCGACTTCGTGGACTGCGAGCCGGACGCGGGGCTGGCGGCGGAGGCGGCGGTCCGGCCGAACGTGATCGTGCTGCGCAGCCTGGGCAAGAACTTCGGCCTGCACGGCATCCGGTTCGGCTACATGGTCGCCAACCCGGCGCTGGCCGGGCGGGTGCGCGACGCGCTGCCCAAGTGGAACCTCAACTCGTTCGCCGAGGTCATCGTGTTCATGATGCGGCAGTTCATGGGCGAGTACCACAACAGCCTCAGGCTGGTGGGCGCGGACAGGCGGGCCATGTTCCAGCAGCTCAGCACCATGCCGGGGCTGTCGGTGTTCGCGTCGCAGGGCAACTTCCTGCTGATCAAGCTGCCGCCCGGTTACGACGGGGTGGGACTGCGCGACCACCTGCTCTCCGAGCACGGCGTGTACGTGCGCGAGTGCGGCAACAAGCTGGGCACGACCAGCCAGTTCATCCGCCTGGTCGTGCGGCCGCAGGACGACGTGCGGCGGCTGCTCATCGGCATGACGCAGTTCCTGTACTCCGGCAGCCTGCACGAGATCCCCGTCATCGGGGTCCACCACCGGCACGTCAACCCGCTGTCGGCCTGAGGGCTGGCGCGACTACCTGGAGGAGATGTACCGGCACGTCTGGGCGAAGGACTTCTGGTCCAAGGAGGTCTTCCTCGGCGTGCGGCTCGGCCCGCG
>NZ_JBSGFQ010000262.1:0-2922 GCF_053603495.1 Nonomuraea sp. NPDC004186
CCGTGATCGCCCACGATGACGTCCGACGCCACGAGCGCGGCCTGCCAGCCCTGCTGCGGCGGGAGCACCAGCAGGCCGCCGTCGCGGGCGTCGGCCAGCCACAGGCGTACCTGCAGGCCGCCGTGGCCGTACCAGGCGTTGGGGTGTGCCACCAGCACGACCTGGTATTCGTCGACGGGGAGCTCGGCCACCAGCCGGGCCACGAGGTCGCCGTTCGCGCCGAGCAGGGAATGCGCGCCCCACGTCGAGCTGACCAGCACCAGCTTGCGGTGCGGGCCCACCCCCAGAGCCCGCCGGTAGCGGTCACGCCGGGCGAGGTTGGCCCGGATCCGGTCGAACACCAGGTCGCCGACCACCACGGCCCGCGGGAGCGCCTCGGGACAGTCCCGCTCCAGCCGCGCCAGTTGCTCGTGATGCGACAGGGCGATGGCCGCCGGCACGATCCTGCCCTCGTGGACGAGCTGGCGCCGCGCCAGGCCCGAGACCCCGCTCTCGGGGCCGTCCGCCGGGCTGAGGAGCCGGTTGTACCCGGCGCCGTGCGGCACCACCAGCAGCGGGGCCTTCAGCTGGTGCAACGCGCCGTTGGCGCTGGCCGAGACGGCGAGGTGGAACGGCGTCTCCACGGCCTGCGACCAGGGCACGGTCCGCGCCTGGACGCTGCGCAGGTAGTCACCGACGCCGTCGTCGAAGGCCGAGCCGGCCGCGACCGTGAACACCACCTGCACGCGAGGGTCGGACCGGAACAACGGCAGGATCTCCAGCAGCCGGCCGGCCGAGGTCACCGTACGCGCCACCGCGAGGACGGTGCGGCTGGAGCCGACCGTGCGCCACCGGGCAGCCTCGTCCCCGACCGGCACGCGCAGCCAACGCTCGCCGCTCATGAGATCACACTGTATCCCCACCGGTCGGGATGAAAGTTTCAGCAGCGTTCGCCGACTTGTTCAAGGTCGGCGCGGCTGCCCCGTCCCCGGCACCGGGCGCGTTCTTGCGCAGCGGACTTGTCGGGAAGAACGTTTGGGAGCGCTCCCATCGATAAGTCACGGAGAACCCCCATGTCCATTCACCGGAACTCGTGGCGCAGAGCCTTGTCGGCCACGGCCGCCGTGCTGCTCGCCGGATTCGGTCTCGCCGCCGCGCAGACCGCTGCCGAGGCCGCCGCGTCGTGTTCGGCCACCTACTCCAAGGTCTGGGACAACGGCAGCGCCTTCGGCGCCAACATCAACGTCACCAACACCGGTGACCCGTTGACCAAGTGGTCGTTGAGCTTCGACTTCCCCGACAACCAGGTGATCACCCAGATGTGGGAGGGCGTGCCGACCCCGGCCACGCCCACCCCGGCGGGTGCGGCCGTCACCGTCAACCCGACCACCTACAACGCCGCCAAGGCCACCGGGGCGACGTGGACGGTCGGCTTCAACGGCACGTACACCGGCGCCAACAACCCGCCGCCCAGCGTCTCGTGCGTCGGCAACGGCAACGGGGGCCCGCAGCAGCAGGCTCTGGTGGTCTCCTCGACCAGCGTGAGCGTGCCCGAGGGTGGGACCGCGAGCTACACGGTCCGCCTGCAGTCCCAGCCGACCGGCAACGTGACGGTCACCAGCACGGCGGGCACCGGCGACAGCGACATCACCGTGAGCGCCGGCGCCTCCCTGACCTTCACCACGGCCAACTGGAGCACCCCGCAGACCGTGACGCTCCGCGCGGCACAGGACACCGACCGGCTCAACGGCACCCGGCCCATCAGCGTCGCCTCCTCCGGCCTGACCACGGTCACGGTCAACGCCACCGAGGCCGATGACGACGACGGCACCAACCTCCCGGCGCCGATCCTGCGCGTCTCCGGGAACAAGCTGGTCGCCGGCAACGGCAACACCTACCGGTTGCTCGGCGTCAACCGGGCCAGCGGTGAGTTCGCCTGCGTGCAGGGCAAGGGCATGTGGGACAGCGGCCCGGTGGACAAGGCCTCGATCGACGCCATGAAGGCGTGGAACATCCACGCGGTCCGGATCCCGCTGAACGAGGAGTGCTGGATCGGCACCAACGGCTCGCCCAGCGGCGCCGCGTACCAGCAGAACGTCAAGGACTACGTGAACCTGCTGGTGAACAACGGCGTCACGCCGATCGTGGAGATGCACTGGAACTACGGCCAGTACACCGGTCAGGGCGCCGGCTGCTCCGACACCGCGGCGACCTGCCAGAAGCCGATGCCCGACGCGCAGTACGCGCCCACGTTCTGGACCGGCGTGGCCAACGCGTTCAAGGGCAACAACGCGGTCGTCTTCGACCTGTTCAACGAGCCCTACCCGGACGCCGCCGCGAACTGGAACGCGACCGCCGGCTGGACCTGCTGGCGCGACGGCGGCACCTGCACCGGCATCAGCTACCAGGTGGCCGGCATGCAGTCGCTGGTCAACGCCGTACGCGCCACCGGCGCCACCAACGTGATCATGCTCGGCGGCCTGGCCTGGTCCAACGACCTGAGCCAGTGGCTGACCTACAAGCCGACCGACCCGGCCGGCAACCTCATGGCCGCCTGGCACACGTACAACTTCAACACCTGCTCCAACGTCTCCTGCTGGAACAGCCAGGTCGGCGCCGTGGCCGCGCAGGTGCCCGTGCACGCCGGTGAGATCGGGCAGAACTCCTGCGCCCACGACTACATCGACCAGGTGATGGCCTGGGCCGACGCGCACGGCGTCGGATACACCGCCTGGACCTGGAACCCGTGGGGCTGCAGCCAGGGCAACGTCCTCATCACCGACTACAACGGCACCCCGACCAGCACGTACGGCGAGGGCTTCAAGGCACACCTGCTCACCCAGAACCCCTACTCGTAGAACCCCCGGCCCGGCCCGCTGCCAGGCGGGCTCGACGGCCACCTCGAACACCACGTCCTCGTGCCGCACCCCGCCCAGCCCGCCC
>NZ_JBSGFQ010000263.1:0-2787 GCF_053603495.1 Nonomuraea sp. NPDC004186
GCTGCTCGGTCATTTCCTCGATCGCGCCGACATAGGCGTAGCCGGCGTTGTTCACGATGACGTCGAGACGGCCGACCGCCGACGTCACCACGCTGGACGTCGACGCGGGCAGCGTGACCCCGGTGGACACCGGCGCCGACGGCGCCAGGGCGCTGGCCGGCGCCCTGGTCGGCGACAGCAGCCTGGTCACGGCCTCCTACGTCACCACCCCGCCCGCCACCGGGACCAACGGCCTGGGCACCGGCATCGGCGGCCTCTCCGGCACCGGCGCCCTGCTGACCACGGGCGACGCCACCCTCGCGCCGCAGGCCAACCAGTTCCAATCCGACGGGCGCGACTCGGGCGGCGGCAAGGTCCGCGGCGACAGCGCCTACGACGTCACCGTGCTCCGGGTCGACCTGGACGTCCCGTCCTGGGCCAAGTGCATGACCTTCGAGGTCAAGTACTTCAGCGAGGAGTTCCCCGAGTTCGTCAGGTCCGCCTACAACGACGGCTTCGTCGCCGAGCTGGACCGCAGCACCTGGACCACCAACGAGTCGACCATCCTGGCGCCGGACAACTTCGCCTTCGACCCCTCCGGCAACGTCATCTCCACCAACACGACCGGCCTGCTGGCGATGACCGCCTCGGCCTCGGCCGGGACGACGTACGACGGGGCCACGCCGCTGATGAAGGCCTCAACCCCCATCACCGGCGGGTCGCACAAGCTGTACCTGTCGATCTTCGACCAGCACGACGCGGTCTACGACTCGGCCGCGCTGGTGCGCAAGCTCACCTACACCCAGGACGAGCCGGCCGAGTGCGGCACCGGCGCCAAGCCCGTCACCAAGCCGGTGATCTTCGTGCCGGGCATCATGGGGTCCAAGCTGAGGGACGCCAGCACCGAGTACTGGCCGGGCACCCTGACCAAGCTGCTCAGCCTGAGCGACTCGCACCTCGACAACATCATGCTGAACGACGACGGGGAGACCGACGCCAAGGGCAACGGCGTCTACGCCCCCGAGGTCATCATGAAGATCCTCAACATCAAGTCCATCTACGCGGGCACCGTCAGCCACCTGCAGAACGCCGGGTACGTGCTGGGCGACATCGAGAACCCGCAGCCGGGCGAGAACCTCTTCCTCAACCCCGTGGACTGGCGCAAGTCGTCGAACCACAACGCGGACCAGCTGCTGGACCGGATCGAGTCGGTCCTGCAGGCCACCGGCGCCGACCGGGTCAACATCATCGCCCACTCCCAGGGCGGACTGGTGACGCTGGCCGCCACGCGCATGCAGCGCTCGGTCGGCAAGATCAACCGGATCTCCACCATCGCCACGCCGTACCTGGGCGCCGCGAAGGCGCTGGGCGTCATGCACTACAAGACGCCCTGCGTGATCGACCTGACCGCCGGCCGCTGCCTGCTCAACAGGAACCAGGCCGCGAAGATCACCAAGAACTTCCCCGGCTTCCTGGAGCTCCTGCCTTCCGACAACTACCACACCGTGGTCGAGCCACCGGTCAACCGCGTACCGGGCGGCCCGCTCACCCCCGACCAGGTGCGCGACATGCTCAGCGACAAGAACCTGGCGCTGATCGACAAGGCCCGCGCCTGGCACCGGGCGTCCGACGCCTGGAATCCCGCCGAATCCAGGGTCGGCCTGACCCGCCTGGTGGGCACCGGCGTGACCACCCCGGTGAGCTTCGACGAGTTCCCCGAGGCGCACTGCAACGAGAAGAAGGGCTGGTGGGACGGCTGCGTCAACGGCACCGGCGTCATGATCAACTGGAGTGACCTCGGTGACGGCACCGTGCCGCTCGGCTCGGCCCGGCTCACCGCGGGGCTGCGCGGCAACTCCGTGGTCCAGCCCGCCTACTCCGGCATCGGCCACGTCGAACTGCCCAACGAGTCGCAGGTCGTCTACGACGCCGTCAACGCCGTCCAGGGCGAAGGACCCGTCACGGCCGCCCTCGCGGCGCAGCAGGACGACAGCGTCCAGGCGGCCGCCGCCGGCGGGCTCACGGGCACCGAAGTGGAGATCAGAGGCCCGGTCAACCTGCTGCTCACCGACGCGGGCGGGCTGCGCACCGGGTTCACCGACCCGGCGACCGAGGTCGAGCTGGAGGACATCCCCGGCAGCTCCTACGCCGCGGGCGTCGGCCCGTACAAGCGCATCTCCGCCTTCCTCCGCCAGGGCAGGGCCGCGGCCACGATCACCTCGACGGACTTCGGCTACGTCTACCTCCGGCTGCGCACGTACGAGAACGGCGTCATCACCTCGACCATCCCGTACGAGCCCATCCTCATCGGGCCGAACGACCACATCACCCTCAACGGCGGCGGCGTCACGGTCCCCGCGACCCGCGTCTCCGTCACGCCGTGCGACTCGGGCTGCCCGGCCCAGGACCCGCTGCCCACGGTGACCGGTTCGGCGGCGGACGACGAGACCCCGCCCGACACCGACGTCACGCTCGGGTACGACGAGTACGACGGCAGGAAGCGGGTGCACGTCGACGCCTCCGCGACCGACGCCGGCGGGTCGGGCGTGGGGCGGATCGAGTGGGCCATCGTGTCCAGCGATCCGGACGACACCCCGCAGTACTCCACGTACGGCCTGCCGTTCTACTGGATGAAGCCCACCGGTTCCACCGGGACCTGGACGCTCCACCTGCGGAGCATCGACAAGGCGGGCAACATCGACGGCTCGTACGTGCGGTCGTCGGCGCGTCCGCCGCCGCGAACCTGACGTCCTCCGAGCCCGGCCACGCCGCGTCGGCCGGCAGCCCCGGGCCCGACTCGACCACGCA
>NZ_JBSGFQ010000264.1:0-2741 GCF_053603495.1 Nonomuraea sp. NPDC004186
CGGCGACGGCGGGCAGGCCGCGGCCGCGGCCCGTCTGAGCGGGGACATCGCCGACTTCCGCGCCCGGCACGGGCTGGCCCGGGTGGTCGTCGTCAACGTGTCGTCGACCGAGCCTCCCGTCGGCCCGCGTCCTGAGTTCGAGAGGCTGGCCGATCTGGAGGAGCGGCTCGCCGCGGGGGACGACGTCCTGCCGCCGAGTTCGCTGTACGCCTATGCGGCGTTCCAGGCCGGGTGCGGCTACGTGGAGTTCACACCCTCCACCGGGCCCACCCTGCCGGCGCTGGCGGAACTCGCCGCCCGGCGGGGCGTGCCGTACGCGGGACGCGATGGCAAGACCGGCGAGACCCTGGTCAAGAGCGCGCTCGCGCCCATGTTCGCCGATCGGGCGTTACGGGTGCGCTCCTGGTCAGGGCTCAACCTGCTCGGCGGCGGAGACGGGGCGACGCTCGCCGATCCGGCCGCCAGGTCCAGCAAGCAGCTCTCCAAGGACCAGGTCGTCGCCGGGGTCGTGGGAGAGCCCGTCGAGGGGCGGACGCACATCGACTACGTCGCTGACCTGGGGGAATGGAAGACCGCCTGGGACCACGTGACCTTCGAGGGCTTCCTCGGCGTGCGGATGGCGTTGCAGTTCACCTGGCAGGGCTGCGATTCGGCGCTGGCGGCCCCCCTCGTCCTGGACCTGGCCCGGCTGGTCGCGCGGGCGCATGAGAAGGGACGCAGCGGGGTGCTCCCCGAGCTCGGCTACTTCTTCAAGAACCCCTTGGGCACCGGCGAACACGCCCTGGCCGCCCAGTACGCCCGCCTGCTCGCCTTCGCCGGGGAGCTGTCGTGAGGGCGATGCTGGAGCTGGTCCGCGCGCCGGCCGCGCTGTCGGTGCCCGGCGACACCATGGCGGGTGCGGTCGCCGCTGGACGTAGCCCGAACCCGGGGCTGGCCGTGGCGTCGGTGCTCATGTACTGGTCGGGAATGGCGCTCAACGATTGGGCCGACCGCGAGGCCGACGCCATCGAGCGGCCCGAGCGCCCGATCCCGTCCGGCAGGGTCCGCCCGGGCGCCGCGCTCGGGGTCGCCGCCGCCCTCACCGGTGCGGGCCTGGCCGTCGCCGCCGTCGCCGGTGGACGCCGCGGCCTCACCGTCGCCGGTCTGCTGGCCGGTGCGGTGTGGGCCTACGACCTGGGCCTCAAACGGACGGCGGCGGGCCCCGCCTCTATGGCCGCCTGCCGCGCCCTGGACGTGCTCCTGGGCGCCGGTTCGGACGGGAGAGCCGCCGTGCCGATGGCGCTGGCGGTCGGCGCGCACACGTACGGGATCAGCGTCCTGGGCCGGGCCGAGGTGGCGGGGGCGGCACCCGGGACCGCCGAGCGTGCCCTCGCCGCCACCACCGCGGCGGCCGGTCTGGCGGCCGCGGCCAGCCTGCGCAGGGGAGCCGCCGCCCGGACGGGCGCCGGTGTCCTCATCGCCGGCTATCTCGCCTCGACCCTCCCGGTCCAGGCCGGGTTACGGACCCACCCCGATCCCGAGAACGTGCGGCACGCCGTCCGGCTGAGCATCCTCGCCCTGATCCCGCTCCAGGCGGCGGCGCTCGCCGGGAACGGGCGGTTCGGGGCGGCGGGCGCGCTGCTGTGCTCGCTGCCCCTGGGCAGATGGCTCTCATCCCGGATGGCGACATCGTGAAGTGGGCCTACTGCACCAACGGTTTCGGCGACCACCGGCTCGCCGAGGCGCTCGCGATCCTGCATGACCTGGGCTACTCCGGCGCGGCGATCACGCTCGACCGCGGCCATCTCGACCCCTATGCCCCCGGCCTGGCCGCGGAGGTGTCGCGGATCGCCGGACTCCTCGAACGCCTCGGCCTCGCGGCCGTCGTCGAGACGGGCGGACGCTACACCCTGGACCCGTGGCGCAAGCATCATCCGACCCTCATCAGCGACGACGCGGGCCGGAGAGCGGAGTTCCTGACGACGGCCATGCGGGTCGCCGCCGATCTGGGCGCCCCGGTGGTCCATCTGTGGAGCGGGGTCAAACCTGACGGCATGACGGAGGAGGAGGCGTACGCACGGCTGGCCCGCCAGTGCGAACGGCTCCTCGACGAAGCGGACAGGACCGGCGTCACCCTGGGGTTCGAGCCGGAACCCGGGATGCTCGTCCGGGACCTGGACGGTTACGAGCGGCTGCGCCGGATGCTCGGTGACCATCCCCGGTTCGGTCTCACCCTCGATATCGGGCACTGCCATTGCGTGGAGCGGGAGGACCTGGAGACCTGTGTCCGGCGGGCGCTGCCGTACACCGTGCACGTGCAGATCGAGGACATGCGCCGCGAGGTTCACGAGCATCTGGAGTTCGGCGAGGGTGAGATCGACTTCGTGCCGGTGCTCGCCGCTCTGCACGGCTACTCCGGTCTGGTGGCCGTGGAGCTGGCCCGGCACAGCCACGCGGCCCCGCAGGTCGCCCGCCGCTCGATCGACTTCTTGAGGAGGGCACATGAAGGAGCCGGCACGGGAGTGGCTGGCGCAGGCCGTCCGGCAGGTCGAGGCTGACCCTTACGCGATCCACCGGCTCTTCCCGCAGGCCGAACGGCAGGGCGGCCCCACCGCCCGGAGCGCGCTGCTCAAAGCGCTGGGCGGCGACCACGCGGTGATCCGCAACCTGTACGAGCGCGGCGACAGCGGCGAGCGGCTGGCCATCCTGTCCGCGCTGCCCGAGCTCGATCTCGGCCCGGCGGCGGTCGACCTGGTGGAGGA
>NZ_JBSGFQ010000265.1:0-2710 GCF_053603495.1 Nonomuraea sp. NPDC004186
CTCGGCCGAGGACGTGGCGAAATCCTTGCGCGACTACCAGGCCCTCGGCATCACCCACTTCGTCCTCTCCGACACCCCCTACCTGCCGGAGATCAAACGCCAGGGCGACCGGCTCCTACCGCTGCTGCGCGGCTGACCCCGGCCGGGCCGGGCTGAGCTCACGGGACCGGCCGACGGGGTCGCGGCGGCACGTCCGTTTGGTGGCGTGCCAGGTGCCGTGGCGGCCGGCGCAGTGGGGCCGGGGCGGCTGGAGGCCGGGCTGGGCAGGGGTCGGGACGGGGGTCAGGGCGGCGGTGATGAGGAACGTGGCGGTCGTGGTGAGGGCGCCGGTGATGACGGCGAGGGCTGCTCTCGTTCCAGTTCTCATGGTGCTCCCGGTGTTGTGGTCTGCCGGGTTTGATGCTCGGTTGTCGGTGGTTGTTCGGAGTGTTGCTGCAGGTCAGGCAAGGTATCCGGGTTTGTGGCTTATGTCAGGGAGGGCATTCCCGTGAACGGCGGGCGGGTGGCGGCCGTGGCAGCCACCCGCCCGTATCGCTAGGCGGCGCGATAGACGGCGATCTCGGTCAGCGTCGGGGTGTACACCTCACTCGGCACCTTCCCGGTGAGCGACACCCGGAGCCGGGAGGTCGTGACGCTGCCGAAGCCGGTCACGGACCGGTCGTGCCCGATGCCGTCGGCGCGACTGGCGAACGTCACCCAGGAGCCGGTCCCGGCGTCCCACCGCCGCAGGTCGAACGTCTGGACCCGCGGGTTGGTGCCCGAGTCGGTGTACTCGTCCAGGTAGACCTCGTCGAAGGTGGTGGCCGCGCCGAAGTCGATGTCGAGCGTGATCGGGTAGGCGGCGTCGTCGGCCGCCGCCCAGCGGGTCGCCGGGTTGCCGTCGGTCAGGTTGCCGGCGACGAGCGTGCCGTTCTGGCCGGGGTGGGTCGAGCTGGCGGTGACCGGTTTGCCGAGGGCGAGGTTGACCCGGCCGTCGCCGGGCTCGTTCTCGATGGGGTCGTCGTCGACCGGGTTGGTGACCTTCACGCCGATCGGGCTCTCCGCCATGCCGATGTCCGGCGCGTCGCCGTAGTAGATGTGGGTGCCCAGGAAGTCCTCGGTGCCCAGGTGGGGGTTGTAGCGGCCGGCGTCGATGAGCGGGGAGTCGTCGCGGAGCTTGAAGTGCGCGGCAGCCGTCCGGATCCGGTCCACGCCCGCTCCGGTGACGTACTTCGCCGGATCGCCGACGAACCTCGGGTCGGCGCGCAGGCCGGCCCGGTCGGCCGGTTCCTGGGTGGAGTGGGTGCCGCCGGCCTCGTAGTAGTCGTTGTTGGCGAACACCGCCTGGCGCAGCGCGCCGCTGCGGCGGTACCAGGGCGTCGGCCTCGTCGCGGAGGTGTTGTGGAAGATGTTGTTGAGGAAGTAGACCCTGCTCAGGAACGTCTCGTCGTGCATGTAGTCGAGGTCCGCGCCGTCGTACACGAAGGTGTTGTTCGTGAAGTAGGTCGGCGAGTAGTTCGTCGACAACATGTTCTTCACCAGCACGCCGTTGTCGTTGACGCTCAGGTTGTAGCGGGCGACCGAGTTGGAGCTGTTGCCCATGTACGCCATCCAGCCCGCGGCGTTGTCGTGCGAGTAGTTGAACTGATAGGTGACGTTGAAGTTCGTGTACTCCAGGTCCCACGGGGTGCCGTCGTACTCGTTGTCCGGGCCGCCGTAGACCTCGTTGAACTGCATGACCGAGTCGGCCCCCGCCCACAGGTAGAGCCCGCAGGACACCGCGTCGTAGCGCTTGAGGAAGCCGTTGACCTCGTTGTACTCGACCGTCATGTTCTTGGCGTTGGCGAACTGGAACGCGCCCTGGCCGACGCTCTCCGCGTAGTTGTGGCCGATGTAGACGTCACGGCTGTACAGGTCGCGGGTCCGCACCCAGAGCTGCTCCCAGCCCTCGTGGAACTTCCCGCTCTCGTCGTACTGGCCGGCGTCGGCTCCGTCGGCGGCGAACCAGTTGAACGAGAACTGCACGGCGTGCAGCTCGACCTTCACGAAGGTGTTGTTCTCGATCCGGACGTCCTTGAAGTAGTAGCCGCCGGTGCCGTACGACTTGTAGCTCTTGCCGCCGAAGACCTGGAAGTTGACGCCGCCGTAGTGGATCTTCTGCCAGGTGCTCGGGCCGTCGAGGTCGTGGACGTACACGTTGGAGATGCGGAAGTGGTCCATGACGCTGTCCGCGCCGGCCGCCAGCAGGTCGGCGTTGATGGAGACCATGATGCCGTCGCGGACGTAGGTCCCCGTGGTGATGTCGGTGGCGAAGTTGTCGTCGTTGGACAGCTCGACATTGTCGATCTCGAAGTACTGCTGGTTGCGCAGCACGATGGCGCCGGTCCGGCCGACCGTGTCGGGGTTCTTCGTGCCGTCCGCCCGGAAGGGGCTCGGCACCCGGCCGTTCGTCGCGATGTACGGCCGGCGGGCCTTCGAGTCGCCGTAGGCCGAGATGGCGATCGGCTTGCCCGCGCTGCCCGAGCCCTTCGGCCACAGCTGCTCGTTGTTCCACTGCTCGCCGGCCTTGAGCAGGATCCGGTCGCCGGGCTTGAACGTCGTCGCGTTCGCCTTGGCCAGGGTGCGCCAGGCGGTCTGCGGCGAGGTCCCGGCCGCGCTGTCGCGACCGGTCGTGGCGTCGATGAAGTAGTCCTTGCCGCCCGTCGGGTTCGGCGTGTTGCCCGGGAAGTCC
>NZ_JBSGFQ010000266.1:0-2394 GCF_053603495.1 Nonomuraea sp. NPDC004186
CAGCTCGGGCCGCGGTAGCCGGGCGGCGGGCGCTCGCCCTCGTACGCCTCCACCGGGCGCCCGGACAGGAACGCCCGCAGGACCCCGAGGTACGGCTCGCTCGCATAGGCGTCCGTGGAGGCCTGGTCGTCGAGGTAGGCGAGCGTGGCCGACGGCAGCGCCCGCCGGTAGGCCATGGCCGACGTCCAGCCCTCCTCGTCACACCGGCTCTTGACGATCAGCACGGGGGACTTCGCCTCGGACAGGCTCAACGGGAGCGAGGAAGGCGCCGTCCGCCCGGTCAGGCCGACGTACCCCCCGGATCCGGTCGTGGCGGCGGCCGGGCACGGATGCGGCTCCCCCTGCCGGACGAGGCCGAGGTAGGCGTCCAGCTCCCGGTCACCCGCGAAGGCGTGCGCGGCCCGCGGGTCCACTTGCAGCAGCGTGGAGACGGCGAGCAGGCGCGGATCCGGCGAGCCGCCCGGCCCGAACATCGCCGCCAGCTCGACCTCGCCGTCCGGCTTCCGCTCCGGCGGCAGCCCGATGGGGGAGGCCAGGACGGCCTTCGCCACCCGGTCGGGGTGCGCGGCCAGGTAGGCGGTGGCGAGCTGCGCGCCGTAGTCGTGGGCGATGAGGTTCAGCCGGTCCGCGCCCACGGTCTGCCTGATGGCCTCCAGGTCCTCCACGTCGCGCGTCAGGCCGTACTCGCGCGGGTCCCGCAGCCGGGCCGAGCGCCCGGCCCCGAGCTGGTCGTAGACGTACACCTGGTAGCCGTCCGCCGTCAGCTTCCTGAAGAAGGCCGAGGAGGCCGCCAGGTCGGCCACGCCGGGCCCGCCGTGCAGGAACACCACGGGGTCGGGGCGCGTGACCCGCTTCGGCGCGAGCCGTACGTACGCCAGCTCCGAGCCCGTCGCCAGCCGCCACTCGCGCTGCCCGGCCACCGGCGCCGGGGGAGCGGAGGGCTGCGGCGGGCGCAGCGTGGCGACGCCGACCGGCCACACGACGGCCGCCTCCACCCCGAGGATCGCCAGCGCCCGCAACCAGCGCCCCCACACGGCCCTCGGCCTGGGCACGCACAGCAGCAGCCCCAGAAAGAACACCGACGCGAAGACCGCCAGCCCCGTCACCGTGAACGTGGTCGCCTCCGCGCCCACCATCGCCATCCCGGCCAAAGTGGCCAGCCCGAGGACCGGCGACAGGGCCAGCACCCCGGCGCCCGCCACCGCCCGTCCGGCCAGCCTGGCGAAAGAAGCCACATGGGGACGTTAGTGCACGCCACGGGTTTCGGTCAGGTGGATGGGATTCCGGACGCGGAGTGGGATAGCGCTTACCGGCGGGATGAGGTGAAATATCAGCGTCCCTCTACGAGGCTGGAGATTCCGTGCCACTGTTCGACCTGCCGCTTGAGCAACTCCGCAGCTACCTCCCCGAACGCGACGAGCCCGCGGACTTCGACGCGTTCTGGTCACGCACCCTGGCCGAGGCCAGGGAGTTCGACCTGAGCGCCGAGTACGTCCCGTACGACCTGCCCCTCGCCACCGTCGACGTGTTCGACGTGTCCTTCGCGGGCTGGGGCGGGCACCGGATCAACGGGTGGTTCCTGGTGCCGCGCGGCGTCGAGGGCCCGGTGCCGTGCGTGATGCACTACATCGGCTACAGCGGCGGTCGCGGGTTCGCCAAGGATCACCTGTTCTGGCCGTCGGCCGGGTACGCGGTGTTCGTGATGGAGACGCGCGGCCACGGCGGCGCGAACGCCGGCAGCCCCGGCGCGACCGGGGACCCGCACGGCAGCGCCTCGCCGCAGGCGCCGGGCATGATGACCCGGGGCATCCTCGACCCGGACGACTACTACTACCGGCGCGTCTTCACCGACGCCGTCAGGGCCGTGGACGCGGCCCTCGAGCACCCGGCGGTGGACGCGAGCCGGGTCGTCGTCTCGGGCGGCAGCCAGGGCGGCGGCATCGCGCAGGCCACGGCCGCGCTGCATCCAGCGGTCAAGGCGGCGCTGATCGACGTGCCGTTCCTGACCCACTTCCGGCGGGCGGTCGAGATCACCGGGAAGGACCCGTACCAGGAGCTGGTGCGTTTCCTCTCCACCCGCAGGGACACCGCCGACCAGGTCTTCCGCACGCTGTCGTACTTCGACGGGCTCAACTTCGCCGCCCGCGGCCAGGTGCCCGCGCTCTACTCGGTGGCGCTGATGGACGACGTCTGCCCGCCCTCGACCGTGTTCGCCGGATACAACCACTGGCAGGGCCCGAAGGAGATCTCCGTGTGGCCCTGGAACGGCCACGAGGGCGGCGGCGGCTTCCAGACGGAGGCACCCCTCCTCCGAGAGGCAGCCATGCAGTCACCGACCTACCTGCACGACCTTCTGGTCTCGACCATCTTCACCGAAGGGCTCGATGGCGAGAT
>NZ_JBSGFQ010000267.1:0-2207 GCF_053603495.1 Nonomuraea sp. NPDC004186
CCGGTGATCACGTTGATGCCTGCGCCCACCCCGACGCCGATGCTGTTGCGGGTGTTGGAGCGGGTGGCGGTGGGGGTGTCGGCTCCGTTGGCGGTCGCAGCTTCGGTTGCGGCGCTTGAGCCACCAGTGCCGGTGCCGTTGACGGTCGCGGTGTTGATGCCGTTGCCACCGGCCGCGCCAGCGTCTGAGCGGTCGCCGCCGTCGCTGCCGTTGCCCGTGCTCATGCCGTTGGTTGTGGCGGTGCCGAGGTTGGCGCCTCTGCCAGCGCCCGTCCCGTCACCATTGCCGTTGCTGCTCCTGGCGACGTCGTTGCCTGTGCCGTCACCTGTGCCGAGGCCCGTGCTGTCGTCGGTGTTGGTGCCGGCGAGGTGGTCGAGGGCGTGGTGGAGGTCGTCGGCGTTGCGGGCCAGGATGACGGCGCGGTGCTCAAGATGGGCGCGCGTGGTGGCGGTCGACAGGGCGATGTCGTGCAGGGGGAGGGCGGGGTGGGTGGTGAGGTGGCTGGCCAGGCGGGCGGCCTGAGCGGCCAGGCTGGTCTGGTCACGGGCGGAGAGGGCTACCGGGATCAGCGGTAGGGGCTGCGGAGCTTCGGTGCCCGTTCCGGTGTCCTTGTCAGCGCCGGCGTTAATGCCAGGACCTGTGCCTGTGGGGGTGGGGTGGGGGGCTTGTTCGAGGATGAGGTGGGCGTTGGTGCCGCTGATGCCGAAGGAGGAGATGGCGGCTCGGCGTGGTTTGTCGCTGTGTGCGGGCCAGGTTTGGGGGTGTTGGAGGAGGCGGATCTGGCCTTGTTCCCAGTCGACGTGGGTGGTGGGGGTGGTGATGTGCAGGGTTTGGGGGAGGAGGGCTTCGCGGGTGGCCATGACCATCTTGATCACACCCGCCACTCCAGAAGCCGCCTGCGAATGCCCGAAGTTGGATTTGACCGACCCCAGCCACAACGGGTCCGCCGGATCCCGATCGCGCCCGTAGGTGGCCAGCAGAGCCTGGGCCTCGATGGGGTCGCCGAGTTTGGTGCCGGTGCCGTGGGCTTCGACCGCGTCGATATCGCCCGGGGCCAGGCCGGCGTTGGCCAGTGCCTGGCGGATCACCCGCTCCTGCGAGGGACCGTTGGGGGCCGACAGGCCGTTGCTGGCACCGTCCTGGTTGACCGCCGATCCGCGGATCACCCCCAGAACCCGGTGGCCGTTTGCCTGCGCCTCCGACAACCGCTCCAGCAGCAGGATGCCCACACCTTCGGAGAAGACGGTGCCGTCAGCCTCATCCGAGAACGCCTTGCACCGGCCGTCTCTCGCCAGACCACGCTGACGGCTGAAGTCCACCAGGAGCTCAGGTGTCGCCATGACCGTCACGCCACCTGCGAGCGCCAGAGTGCTTTCGCCTCGGCGCAGGGACTCGCAGGCCAGATGGATGGCGACCAGGGAGGAGGAGCAGGCGGTGTCCACCGTCAGCGCCGGGCCTTCGAGACCGAGGTTGTAGGCCACCCGCCCCGACATGACGGAGCCGGCGTTTCCGGTCTGCAGGTATCCCTCGATCTCCTCGGGGTACGGTCCAGGCCCTGAGCCATAACCCGTCTGTGTTCCGCCGATGAAGACGCCGGTCGGGGTGCCGCGGAGGGTGTCGGGGTCGATCCCGGCCCGTTCCAGAACCTCCCACGACGTCTCCAGCAGCAGCCGCTGCTGCGGATCGATCGCGATCGCCTCACGCGGACTGATCCCGAAAAACGCCGCGTCGAACCCGGCCGCGTCCTTCAGGAACCCGCCCTCACGCAGATACGTGGTCCCCACATGGTCCGGATCCGGGTCATACAACGCCTCCAGATCCCAGCCCCGGTCCTCGGGGAAGGAAGAAATACCCGAACGGCCCTGCACGAGCATCTCCCACAGGTCCTCCGGCGAGTTCACCCCGCCCGGGTAGCGGCAGCCCATCGACACGATCGCGATCGGCTCCCCAATCCCCGCGGACGCAGACGCGGCCCGCACCGGCTCGGCCGCGACGGCCGTGCCGTTGCCGGTGACGCGTTGGAGCAGGTGCGTTGCGAGCGCGGTCGGGGTGGGGTGGTCGAACACCAGGGTGGCGGGCAGTTTCATGCCGGCGGCCCGGCTGAGCCGGTTGCGCAACTCGACGGAGGTCAGGGAGTCGAAGCCCAGATCCTTGAACGGGCGTCCCGCTTGGATCGCCTCACCGGAGGCATGCCCCAGGACCGCAGC
>NZ_JBSGFQ010000268.1:0-2179 GCF_053603495.1 Nonomuraea sp. NPDC004186
CCGCCCCCGGTCGCGTTCGTCCACGGTGGCAGGCCCGCACCGGCTCAGGTGTACGCCGGTGCGTCGGCGCCATACAGCTCCCGGTGCCACAGGTCGGCGCAGACGCGTTCGATGCCGGCCGTCAGGTGGCGGCGGTAGGTGGTGAAAGGGAGGCCGAGTCGTTCCGCGGCCAGCTCCTGGGTGGGCGTGCCGCGCAGGAACGTGACGGACAGCGCCCGGTGGGACTTGACCGAGCGCGGATCCTCCCGCAGGTCGTCGATCGCCTGGCGGAGCAGGTCACCCAGTGCCGTGGCCGGGCTCTGCCCGGCCCGCTCGGCGATCAGCCTGGTGCGCGTCAGCGGGGAAGCGGCCAGCGCGTCCAGCCGCGACAACTGGCGCAACGCCTTGCGAACGGCTTCGGCGAACTCCGCCTGGGACAGCACCGCCAGCTCCGCCGTCGCGGCAGGGCCCGCGTGGAGCGGGCGGTTCATCCGCTCCAGCCACGCCTGCGGCGGCACCGCGCGCCAGTCATGAACGAACAGGCCGTACGCGTCGTCCCCCAGTTGTGGCTGCTCGGCGATGTCACGCATCCCGTACTGCCGCCGTAAATGCTTCGGATGCCTTATCTCGATATATGACCATGCCATCCGCTCGGACCGCAGACAATTGCCGATCACCCGCCACTGGATCAGATCCATCACCGGCGAGTTCCCCCGATACGGCGGCAGCGCCCACAGCCGGCTGACCGCCAGATGTTCACCGGCGCGCAACGGCGTGGTGGCACGCGCATGCGCCCACGCCCTGGCCACGATGGGATCGGCCGCAAGCTCCTCCTCATCCGGTTCCGCCAACCGCAACCACGCGGAGAAAGCCACGGGCTCGCCGGTTTCGGTCCGCCGATACAGCCGGAACGCCTCCGGCTGACGTTCCGCCCAGAAGGCGGCGCAGCCCGCACCCTCCGCCGCCACCCGGAGCAACGTGCCGACGTCTTCCTCCCGCAACACCTCTTCCTGGAACTCGTCGTGGCGGCCACGGAAATCGGCCGGCGCCCCCTTGTCGCGATGCAGGTAGAGCAGCGCCGCCACCGCGCCGGGCACGTCCACGTCGTTCGCCGTGCGCACCCGCTCCGCCAGCTGCGCGTGAATGCGGTCGTGCATCGCCGCGTACCCCTCGGGATCCCGCCACCGCAGGTCCGCCTCCAGCAGCTCCCGCACCACGTCATGCGGAAACAGCCCGCGGCTGCTCGACTCCACGAACGGCAACCGCCGCAACCACCGGAACAACCTCCCGGCGTCCTCCGGCAAGGCCGCCCGCAGCAGGTCCTCCGTCGTCGTGTACGCATGCGCGCAGATCTCCAGAGCATGCCGGTGCGCCGCCGAAGGCAGCTCGCCCACCAGCTGATCCAGCAACGTGGCCACCACGTCCTGATGCGGCGTCCACCTCCGGCCGGCCCCGCCGTCCTTCACCGCCACGGCCGCCCCCAGCAGCAGCGCCAGCGGATGACCGGCGGCGAAGGCCAGCAGCGGCTCGCGCAACTCGGCCGGCACCCCGGAGGAGTCCATCAGGGCCTGCGCGTCCCCGGCCCGCAGGTCGCGCAGCGGCAGCACCTCCAGCGCCCCCGCCCATCCCGGATCCGCCTGCCACCGCATGTCCGGCGGGTTCCGCCCCGCGATCACCACCAGCGCCCCCATGGGCACCCGTGGCAGGAACCGCTCGCGCAGCCATCCCTCCAATCCCTGAATGCGTTCGAAGTCGTCGACCAGCAGCACCGCGTCCGCATCGCGAAGCACCAGCCCGGCCTCGGACGCCGGGTCCAACATGCGCCCGTCCACCATGGACACCGGCCGCCCCGCCACCTCGGCCTCGTGAGCGAACCGCCGCAACAGGGCCGACTTCCCGATGCCGCCGGGACCGTGCACGTACAGAACGCTGCAGCCGCCGCCGTACAACGCCGCGTTGAAGACCGCGAGCTCTTCCTCCCGCCCCACGAACGCCATCTCGCGCGCTGCTTGCAGACGCCATCCCAGCAAGCCGGACTTGTTGTGACTCCCCGATGACATACCCTGGCCCTCTCCGAACGCCCGGTCGATCATGAGCTCCCGTTCTCGATGTCGTAGCCCACGCCGGGGTGGGGCCGTCGTCGTGGTGGCCTGCCGCGGCGGTCGGGGCGGTGTTCGAAGTGCCACCACTCGTTGTCGTA
>NZ_JBSGFQ010000269.1:0-2117 GCF_053603495.1 Nonomuraea sp. NPDC004186
GCCGAGCCGATTGTGGTGAAGTGGATGATCCTATGCTGCCGAGAAAAGCCTCTAGCGAGTGTTGTGGCGGCCCGTACCCTAAACCGACTCAGGTGTCTACCGGCCGGAGGCCGGCTACGCGTTCACGCTCGAATGGTGGCCGCTCGCCATGCCCTCGCACCCGGAGATCGTGGCCGCCCACATGGTCTGGATGATGTCGATCTGCATCGACTCCAGCGAGGCGCAGACGCAGTCGCTGGTCGGCCTGGCCCACGCCGACGGGCCGCTCGGCAGCGCCGTGGCACACGCGCTCGCCTGCGGCATGGGCCACGAGAACGCCGCCGACCGCGCCGCGGCCACCGACGCCCTCCTGACGCTGGCCGCCCGCGGCCGGGTGCCGGCGCAGGCGCTGGCGGAGACGCTCACCAAGCTGGTCGCCGAGGGGTTCCTCAAGCTCAACCGGGTGGTGTCGGTGCTCGACGACGCCACGCAGGCCGGGGCGCACGAGGCGGTGTGGGAGGTGGTCGTGCGGCTCCTGCCCGGGCTGCTGCCCCAGGAGGGCGAACGGCCCCGCGCGGGCGCGGCCGACCTGCTGGCGGCTGGGGCTCGGGCGGCCAGGATCGCCGGCGTACGGGCCGAGCTGCCGGATGTGGCGGCGGTGGCGGCCCGCAAGGGGTCGAGCAGGCTGGTCCAGGAGGCGCGGCGGCTGCAGCACCTGGTCGCCCTCCCTAAGAAATCTACTTTGTAAAGGCGCCGGGCCGATGGTCATCCTCGATCCCACAGAGAACAGCCTTGTCAGCAAGGTCGAGAAGCTGCTGTCGCCTGCCACCGTCGTCGGGTGGCGGCGGCTGGAGCCCTGGGCGGTCGCGCGGGCGGAGCTGAGCGGCTCGCACGGCTCGGTGATCGTGAAGTGGATGCGGCCCCATGCGCCCGGCCCCGACCGTTCGGAGCCGTGGCGGCTGAGGGGCGAGGTGGCCGCCCTGGGGTTCCTGTCCGACGATCTCGGCGTGCGGCTGGCGCCGAGGGTGGTGGCCGCGGATCCGGCGGCGGGGCTGGTGGTGCTGGAGGATCTGGCGCCGCGGGTGGCGCTGGACGGCCTGCTGCGGGCGGACGGGGCGGCGGCGCACGGGGAGCGGCTGGCGGCCTTCGCCCGCGTGCGCGGTGAGCTCAACGCCGTGACCGCCGGCCGGGCGGAGGTCTATTACGCGCGCAGGGCGGCTCTGGGGGCGGTCGATCGGGTGGCGGACTGCGCGGGGAGGTTCGCGGGGTTCCGGGAGGAGGGGCGGCTGCAGGTCGCGGCCTTGGGAGTGGAGGTCGCCGGTGGTGCTGAGCGGGAGCTGGCGGTGGTGCTGGAGGAACTGGGGGATCCGGGGCCTTTTCTGGCGTTGAGCAACGGGGATCCGGAGGCGAACAACGTTCTGGTGCGGGCGTCGGGGGCGCCGGACGCTCGGGTGATCGATTTCGAGTTCGCCGGGTTCACGCATGCGCTGCATGACGCGGTCTGCCTGTACGTTCCGGGTCCCGCGTGGCTGTCGGTGGACGGGGGGATGGGGGAGGCGTATCGGCGGGCTCTGGCCGTGGGGGTGCCGGAGGCGGAGGATGATCGGCGGTTCGGGTTCGGGCTGGCGGCGGCGTGTTTCTCCTACGTGTTGCTGCGGTTGCAGCGGTTGTCGCAGGTGGATGGGCGGGCGGCGGGTGATGACAGCCGGGTTCAGCTGGTGGCGACGGTGGAGGCGGCGGCCCGGGTGGCGGAGTCGTTCGGCGTGCTGCTGGGGCTGGCCGGGTGGGGGTGGCGGGTGGGCGAGGCGCTGCGGCGGCGGTGGCCGGACGCGGATGTGGATGTGGCGGGGTTACCGCCGTTCGTGCCGCGCCGCCGGTGAGAGGACCGTCTGCGGTGTAGCGGTCCCGGTGGGGGCGGCCGTCCGCGGTATCGCCTGCGTGGTGTGGCAGGTCGTGCCGGAGCGGCCGTCCCTGGTACGGGAGCGCAGGCGGGGGTTGCGCTGCTGGTCGACGATGATCGCGGTGGTCAGCCCGTCCCGTACGGGGATGCTCCTATTGATGTCAAGCGGGGCGATCATGATCGTTCTTGGTGATGATGCGGTAGAGCTCACGGGCGATGTAGCGCTTGAGGCAGCGGA
>NZ_JBSGFQ010000270.1:0-2110 GCF_053603495.1 Nonomuraea sp. NPDC004186
GGCCGCCGGGGCCGTGGCCGCCGCCGCGCCCGCCTCGGCCAACACGCAGAACCCGCCCGCCCCTTCCACGGGGATGGCCGACCGCCGCGGGCGCTTCGCCGGCAAGGTGGTGCTCATCACCGGCGCGACGTCGGGCATCGGACAGGCCACCGCGTACGAGATGGCCAGGCAGGGCGCGCACGTGTTCTTCTGCGGGCGGCGAGAGGAGCTCGGCCGGCGGCACGAGCGGGAGATCAGGCGGTTCGGCGGGGAGGCCACGTACATGCGGGCTGACGTGTCGAAGGAGGACGAGGTGCGGGCGTTCGTGAGCGAGTGCGTACGCCGGTACGGGCGGGTCGACATCGCCTTCAACAACGCCGGCATCGAGAGCCCCACCGCCGCGGCGCTGCACGAGCAGACGCTGAGCGACTTCGAGCAGGTCTGGCGCACGAACGCGGCCGGGGTGTTCCTGGCGATGAAGTACGAGATCCCGCACATGCTCCGACAGGGCGCGGGAATCATCGTCAACACCGCCTCCATCTCGGCCGAGGTCGGCTTCGCGACGATCTCGCCCTACAACGCGAGCAAGCACGCGGTGGCGTCGCTGACCAAGGTGGCCGCACTGGAGTACGCAGACAAGAACATCCGAATCAACGCGCTGGCCCCAGGTGCCGTGGACACGCCGATGCTGGAGCGGGCGGCAAAGGCGTTCGGGGTGACGTACGAGCAGATCGCGCAGGACTACCCGATCAAGCGGATCGTACGACCACAGGAGATGGCCCGGGTGGTGATGTGGCTGGCGTCCGACGACGCGACCGCCGTCCTCGGCACGGACATCGACGCCTCCGGCGGCTACCTCACTGGCTGACACCCGGTGACGCGCTGACCAGCCCACTGGTGAAGGCTCATGCCGCGCGCGTTTGCCTCGCCTGGTGGGCGGAGCTCGCGTACGCCACGCGAAGCCGCCAAATGGCCATGACCTGGCTGGATGCAATTATCGGCAGGCGCGCGTTGCCGGGTCTCCGAGACCTCGGGGCCGGGCGACGGCCTTCATGACGCCCTGTGGGTGCCAAGAACTCGGTCGCCCTATGCGACCTGCACGTATTCGTGGATCAGCCCGCCAAGGCGGTCACGCCGGATGACCTCGATATGGTCCTCGACCGGGTCGGGAAGGGCTCGCAGCGGAGCGGCCTGGCCGAAGGAGCGATGCGGGCGATGCTCATTGAAGTGAGCCTCGTACGCAGCCAGCACGCGCCGTAAATGGCGGGCGTTAACGATGAGGATCCGATCGAGGAGTTCTCGGCGCAGGCCACCGATCCAGCGTTCGGCGAACGCGTTGGCCCGCGGAGCGCGAGGGGGCGACTTGAGGACGCGGATGCCTACGGCCGTGAAGACTTCGTCGAACATCGCGGTGAACCTGGTATCCCGATCGCGGATGAGGAACCTGAACCCCTCCGCCCTGTCCCCCAGCTCGATCATCAGGTTCCTGGCCTGCTGTGCAACCCACGGCCCGGTCGGATGCCCGGTGACGCCGAGGACGTGCACCCGGCGGGTACTGATCTCCATGACGACCAGGCAATACAGGCGTTTGAACAGCATGGTGACGCCAAGATCCCCTCAGCTTGAGCACACAGGAACTCACCCCAGGTTGGTCCCGCGCGCCGCGGCGCCGCGTCAACGCCGGCCTTCCTCAAGATCATCCACACAGTGGAAGCCCCACCCGGTAGCCCAGGGCAGCGAGTTCCCCGGCGATCCGCCGGTAACCCCACAGCGGATTCTCCCGAGCCGAACGAAGTACCAAGGCCCGGACGGAGGCGCGGATGGGAGATCGACCCTGCCTGCCGCGCTTGAAGGTCCAGCGCCGCCACACCAGATCCGCGTGCCAGCGCAGCAGCGTGCCCGGCGTCACGAACAACCGCCGACGACCCGCTGAAGATAGCAGACGCGCCAGCGCACTGATCACCGCCCGATCGGCCCACGACGGCCGAGGCCTTGCCACCTGCCGACGCAACACCGCGAGCTGATGACGAAGGACCAGGTGAGTAGCCGGGGGGAGTTTCACCCCCCGGCTCTCTCAGAACCGGACGTGAACCTCGCAGCTCATCCGGCTCCCATTGCCCAGCCATCAGGA
>NZ_JBSGFQ010000271.1:0-1918 GCF_053603495.1 Nonomuraea sp. NPDC004186
CCGGCTCTCTCAGAACCGGACGTGAACCTCGCAGCTCATCCGGCTCCCATTGCCCAGCCATCAGGACGTGCGCCGAAGCGCCAGTGCGCGAACAGGCCGGGGGCGCGCCGGGCGACCTCGGCCAACCATGCCTTCGCGCGGCGTCTATGTCGATGCAGCCGTTTGTATTTCTGGCGGGCCCACCGCATCAGATGCCGGTTGAGCCTGCGTAGGGGGTGGACCAACGCGGACTTGTAGAAGCGCCCGTAGTAGTTGATCCAACCTTGCAGAATGCTGTTGAACATTCTGGCAAGGTCGTCGAGGGACTTATCGCTGCGCCTGCTGATATGCCAGGAACGCATCGTGCGACTCATCGCGGTGACCGCGTCCTTGCTGACCGCGGGCAGGAACGACACGAAGTGATCGCCGTGCCTGCTCTGGGCCAGCCGAGGACGGAAGGTATACCCCAAGAACGTGAACGCGGTGTGTTCATATGAGCCACGCCGGTTGGCGTCCTTGCAGTAGACGATGCGTGTCTTGTCCGGATGTAACTCCAGGCCGACCTGCGCCAGCCGCTCCGCGATGGCATCGCGAACCTGGCGGGCCTGCCGCTGGCTGCGGCAGTGCACCACCGCGTCATCGCAGTAGCGCTCGAATGTGAGGCCGGGAAACTCCCGGGTCATCCACATATCGAACGCGTAATGCATGAACAGGTTGGCGAGTAACGGGCTGATCGCCGACCCCTGCGGGGTTCCGCGATCTCGGACTACCAGCGTGCCGTCCGCCAACTGAAGCGGCGCCTTGAGCCACCGCTCCACATACAGCAGAATCCACCGCTGATCCGGTGCGATGTGATGGGCGACCGCCTTGAGCACCAGGTCCCAGGGCACGGTGTCGAAGAACGCCCGGATGTCCAGATCTATCACCCAGTCCGAACGCCAGCACCGCTGACGGCATACACCCACCGCCTCCAGCGCCGACCTGCCCGGCCGATAGCCATACGAATCCGGATGGAAGATCGGCTCGACCTTCGGCTCCAGATACATCCGCACCACCGTCTGCGCAATCCGATCAGCCACCGTCGGCACGCCCAGCACCCGCACCCCTCGACCTGCCCTCTTGGGGATTTCCACCGCCCGCACCGGCGGCGGGAAATAGCAGCCCGACGACAACCGATTCCAGATCTTGTACAGATTCCGGTCCCGGTCCCGTTCGAACTCCTCCAGCGACTGGCCGTCCACGCCCGCCGCGCCTTTGTTCGCCTTGACCCTCCCAAACGCCTCCCAGACCGCCACCTTGGCGATCTGAAACGGCTTGTCCTGCGACTTCGGCCGACTCACCTGGCTCCTCCCAGCCCAGTCGATTGACCAGCCGGTTGACCACCAAGCCGCCCTGGACAACCCGGCCCCTTGGCTCCACGCCCATTACGGCGCTTCCGCGCTACTACGAGCCGGTCCGCCCCCGTGCCCCGCACCGGTACTCCGCCCCTCACAGTTTCTGCTGCTTGGGACGCTCCCTTCGGCCGACAGGTCCAACACCCCATCGGCACCGCCGGAGCGACAGGTTCCCACGTTCCATGCCAGCGCCCAAGCCGAGCTCGCGCCACCTTCATGCCGGACACCATCTGGCCAGTCAGCAGGCACCCGCCAGACTCATCCCCGAGCAAGATCCCGACCCGGGTTTCGATGCCAACCACACGTTTTCGACACCTCATCAGTGGTTCACTCGCGTTCGCCTTCCCGGCTCACACCTGACGCCTCACCGGACGCCTTTTCCGCAACGCTCACCACCACGGCACTTAACCGCAGCAGCTTGCGGTGGTTTGAGACCTCCCCCTGCAGGGCGATCCCGGAGGGCCAACCTCCATCACCAGCACAGCACCGCCTTCAGAAAGCACGACCTCCTACATCGCAACCTCCAACAGCGTTCGTGGCACACG
>NZ_JBSGFQ010000272.1:0-1916 GCF_053603495.1 Nonomuraea sp. NPDC004186
ACCTTCGACGCCGGTTGCGGATACACCGCCCCGGCCTGGCCCGCGGCCCTGCGGGGCCTGGGGGGGCGGGCGGTGGCGGGGGCGGCGGGCCTCCAGGCCCGCCGCCTGGTGCCCGCCACCTAGACGGCGCGGGATTCGTGGGCGATCAGCCACTCCTTGACCGGCACGCCGTAGTAGTAGCCGCCGTAACCTCCGCCGCTGGGCAGCACCCGGTGGCAGGGGACGAACGGCGCGATGAGGTTCTGGGCGCAGGCCGAGCCGGCCGCCCGGGCGGCCGTCCTGGGCATGCCGGCCCGCTCGGCCAGCTCCGCGTACGAGACCGTGGTCCCCGCCTTGACCTCGCGCAACGTGGCGTGGAGCCGCTTGCGGGTGGCCGTACCCGGCTGGGAGACCTGGACGGCGTCCAAAGCGTCCAGATCCCCGGCCAGGTACGCCCGGACCGCCGCGGAGGCGGCCCCGAGGTCGTCCACGACCTCCAGGCCCTCCGACTGCAGCTCGGGCGTGAGGCGCACGAACATCTCCGTCGGGTCGGCGGTGAAGCCGGCCGCCACCACGACCCCCTCGCGGGACAGCAGGGACAGCGGCCCCACGGGGGTCGGGATGAGCTGGGCAGCGATCATGATGAGCTCCAAAGGTGCAGGGCGGCGTAGGCCCGCCAGGGCCGCCACCGCTCGATGTGGTCGTCGGGGATGCCCAGGCAGGCCATGCGCTTCTTGAGCACGAGGTCGCCCGTGGGCCACGCGTCCGGGTCGCGCAGCGCCCGGAGCGCGATGTAGCTGGCCGTCCACGGGCCGATGCCCGGGACTTCGAGCAGGTCCGACACCGCCTCGGCGGGATCCTGGCCGCCGTCGAGGTCCAGGCGGCCCTCCACCAGGTGGCCGGCCAGGTGCCTGAGCGTGTCGATCCGGCGGTTGGTCAGGCCCACGCCGGTCAGGTCCGTCTCCAGGAGCTCGGCGGGGGTGGGGAAGAGGGGGCCGGGGGCCTTGGCGACGATGCGGCCGAGGAGGGTGCGGGCCCCGGCCACCGAGATCTGCTGGCCCACCACCGCGCGTACGGCCAGCTCGAAGCCGTCGAACGCGCCCGGCACCCGCAGACCCGGACGGGCCGTCACCAGGGGCCCGAGCGAGGTCTGCTCCAGGATCTCCGAAATGGCGGAGGGGTCGGCGTCGAGGTCGAGGAGGCGGCGGCAGCGCGCCACGACGCGGGCGAGCTGCCGCGTGTCGTCCATCACGACGTCCAGGGCTATGTGGTCCTGCCGTGGGGTGAGCGTGATCGTCCCACCTGGTACGGCTCGCTCGTACGACGTCCGGTCCGCCACCTCCAGCCCCGGAATGGCGCGGGCCGTCAGGAACGCGAAGACCCCCTCCACGTCGTACGGCTCGCGCCGGTGCAGCCGCAGCCGCAGCCTCGCGTCGCAGACCCGCGGCCCCGCCGTGGCCCGCAGCTCGCTGGGCGTGAAGCCGTACGTCTCCCGCATCGTCGCGTTGAACTGCCGCACGCTCCCGAACCCCGCCGCGAACGCCACCTCCGTGACCGGCAGCCCCGTCTCCGTCAGCAGCTGCTTGGCCAGCAGCAGCCGCTTGGTCCGCGCGACCGCCAGCGGCCCGACGCCCAGCTCGGCCACGAACAGCCGGTGCAGGTGCCGCTCGGTGATGTGCAGCCGCTGGGCCAGCCCGCCCACGCCCTGCTCGTCCGCCGCGCCGTCGTCGATCAGCCGCAGCGCCCGGCCGACCAGGTCGCCGCGCACGTCCCAGCCCGGGTCGCCGGGCGAGAGCTCCGGACGGCACCGCTTGCACGGCCGGAACCCCGCGGCCTCGGCCGAGGTGACAGCACGATCCAGCGCTTCCAGCCGGTGAGCAGTTTCCAGTCGCGCTCCCACGAGTTGTCGCGGCCGCCGGGGACGTGCTGCGGTGAAC
>NZ_JBSGFQ010000273.1:0-1805 GCF_053603495.1 Nonomuraea sp. NPDC004186
GGGTGGGTGGTGAGGTGGCTGGCCAGGCGGGCGGCCTGAGCGGCCAGGCTGGTCTGGTCACGGGCGGAGAGGGCTACCGGGATCAGCGGTAGGGGTTGCGGAGCTTCGGTGCCCGTGCCGGTGTCCTTGTCAGCGCCGGCGTTAATGCCAGTACCTGCGCCTATGCCATTGCCCGCGTTAGCGCCCGCACCGGTGCTTGCCTGAGCCCCTGCGGCGGTGCTTGTGCTGGTGCCCGCGTTGGGGCCTGTGCCTGTGATGGTGGGGTTGGGGGCTTGTTCGAGGATGAGGTGGGCGTTGGTGCCGCTGATGCCGAAGGAGGAGATGGCAGCGCGGCGTGGTTTGTCGCTGTGTGCGGGCCAGGTTTGGGGGTGTTGGAGGAGGCGGATTTGGCCTTGTTCCCAGTCGACGTGGGTGGTGGGGGTGGTGATGTGCAGGGTTTGCGGGAGGAGGGCTTCGCGGGCGGCCATGACCATCTTGATCACACCCGCCACCCCGGAGGCGCATTGAGTGTGGCCGAGGTTGGACTTCACGGTGCCCAGCCACAAGGGGTGTTCTTCGGGACGGGCTCCGTACACCTCGAGGAGGGCTTGAGCCTCGATGGGGTCGCCGAGTTTGGTGCCGGTGCCGTGGGCTTCGACCGCGTCGATGTCACTGGGGGCCAGGCCGGCGTTGGCCAGCGCCTGGCGGATCACCCGCTCCTGCGAGGGACCGTTGGGGGCCGACAGGCCGTTGCTGGCACCGTCCTGGTTGACCGCCGATCCGCGGATCACCCCCAGGACCCGGTGGCCGTTTGCCTGCGCCTCCGAGAGCCGCTCCAGCAGCAGGATGCCCACGCCTTCGGAGAAGACGGTGCCGTCGGCCTCATCCGAGAACGCCTTGCATCGACCGTCTCTCGCCAGACCACGCTGACGGCTGAATTGGATTAACAGTTCGGGGTTCGGGAGCACGGTCACGCCGCCTGCGAGTGCCAGAGTGCTTTCACCTCTACGCAAGGACTCGCAGGCCAGATGGATGGCGACGAGGGAGGAGGAGCAGGCGGTGTCCACCGTCAGCGCCGGACCCTCGAGGCCGAAGTTGTAGGACACCCGTCCTGACATCACCGAACTGGATGTGCCCGTGACCAAGTAGCCTTCGACGTCGGCCGATGGTGAATCCGCACCGTATCCGGTGTGTGTTCCGCCGATGAAGACGCCGGTCGGGGTGCCGCGGAGCGCGTCCGGGTCGATCCCGGCCCGTTCCAGAACCTCCCACGACGTCTCCAGCAGCAGCCGCTGCTGCGGATCGATCGCGATCGCCTCACGCGGACTGATCCCGAAAAACGCCGCGTCGAACCCGGCCGCGTCCTTCAGGAACCCGCCCTCACGCAGATACGTGGTCCCCACATGATCCGGATCCGGGTCATACAACGCCTCCAGATCCCAGCCCCGATCCTCGGGGAAGGAGGAAATACCCGAACGGCCCTGCACGAGCATCTCCCACAGGTCCTCCGGCGAGTTCACCCCGCCCGGGTAGCGGCAGCCCATCGCCACGATCGCGATCGGCTCCCCAATCCCCGCGGACGCAGACGCGGCCCGGACGGGTGTGGCCGCGACGGCCGTGCTGTTGCCGGTGACGCGCTGAAGCAGATGCGCTGCCAGCGCGGTCGGGGTGGGGTGGTCGAAGACCAGGGTGGCGGGCAGTTTCATGCCGGCGGCCCGGCTGAGCCGGTTACGCAACTCGACGGAGGTCAGGGAGTCGAAGCCCAGATCCTTGAACGGGCGTCCCGCTTGGATCGCCTCACCGGAGGCATGCCCCAGGACCGCAGC
>NZ_JBSGFQ010000274.1:0-1733 GCF_053603495.1 Nonomuraea sp. NPDC004186
CGGCTAGCCCCGTTTTCCGCATGTGAGTGATCTTCAGCGGAGGTCTCGTGGATCGATGTCGAGGAGGTCCAGGAGATCGAGTTGGAGATCGGTGGGTTGCGGGATGGTCGGGGGTGACTGGCCGGTGCCCGGGATCAGCCGGATGCCGGCCAACGCGTCCAGGACGAGCTTGCCGGTGGGGACGGCCGGTCGTCCGGCGTACAACCCGTCGACTTTGGCCTGGCCGCGGACGGCGAGCGCCTGGCGGACCTGGCGTTCGATCAGGCAGAAGATGAGCAGGGCCAGGCAGATGACGGTGATCAGCGCGCTGATGCGGCGGTTGCTCTTCAGATACAGGCTGGTGACGGCCAGCGGGCCCTTGAAGACCTGATAGCGGCGCTCGACGGCTTCCTGGCCTTTGTAGTGGCGCAGCACCCGTTCGGCATCGGCAGCCTCAGCGGGCAGGTTGGTCAGCAGGGCGTACCAGCCGTCGGTAGCGGCTTCGGCATCCAGCACCTGCGGGTCGAAGTGCCAGCTCAAGATGGGTTTGCCAGTGCTCGGGTCGGTGCCGGTCTCAGCGCTCAGGTAAGCGGCCACCCGGCGGGTGCGGCCGATCGCGGTGATCCGGTCGGCGACGGCCTGCTCATCCGGGTAGTGGCGGCTGCCCAGGCCGCGTTCCAACCGGGCCAGGTCGTCGCGGGCCCGCGCGAGCTTCTTGGCCCGGGCGGCCTCAGCCGCCTGGGCGCGGGCCGAGGAGTGTACGAACACCCTGCGCAGCCTCAGCACCGGGTCCTTCTTGCGCGGTCCGGCCAGCGTCATGACGTCCTCGCGCACGTGCCAGACGCCACGCCGGTCGGCGGGTTTGCCGGCGTCCCGGCCGGCAACGTAGTCCACCGCCTGCGCCGTGGCCGGGTCCAGACCGGCCAGGGTCTCGGCGCTGACGTAGAGCTTGGAAGCCGGCGCGATGAAGGACACAGCCGCACCGTCCATGGCGGCCAGATTCGCATACGAGATCAGCTTGGAATCACCGATCATCAGCATCTGCTGCGGGCCGGCCAGCTTCTGCAAGCCCTGCATCGCGCCGATGACCTGCCCGACTTCACCGGCCGCGCCGTCATAGGCGCGGTGAAAGACCGGGATCGCGCCGTCACTGCTGACCGCGATCCCGGCCTGGACCTGCTTCAGATCCGGCCGCCGGTCCTTGGGGTGGCCGAACCGCGGCCGCGCGTAGCCGGGCTCGGCATCGTCGTAGTCGCCGTGCAACGAGATCGAGGTCATATCCCAGTGCAGCCGGGCCACATCGATGCCGAACGCCTCGATCGCGGCCAGCCCGACCGACCCGGCCACCTGGTCCAGGTACGGAGCGATGGCATCCAGAGCGCGCCCGATCCGATCATCATTGAGCAGGCCGGGCTCGACCCCGAATGCCTCGCTCACTGCCCACCCGCGCGCCCAGTCCTGGACATGCACCAGCGGGGCGGGCGAGGTCAGCCGGTTGGCCACCAGCACCTCGATCACCTGCCCATGAGTCAGCTCCGCGGTATCGCGCACCGGGCAGGCTGCGTCCACCAACTCCCTGATCCGTAACCGCGAGCAGAACCCGGCGATGACTGGCAATGCTCCGAGCATCTTCTCGACGCTGGCCTGGCCCCACTGCGCACGCTGTCTCACCAGCCAGGTCATACCGCGATAACGATCACCACAGCAACCTGGCGATCTTCAAACAACCTCACGTGCGGAAAACGGGGCTAGCG
>NZ_JBSGFQ010000275.1:0-1706 GCF_053603495.1 Nonomuraea sp. NPDC004186
CCGAGCAGCTCTCCGACGATCCGCTCGCTGCTGCCCTCGGTGTACCGGTTGGCGGTGTCGATCACGGCCACCCCGACGCCATCGGGGTGGCGAGAAACCTGGGCCGTACCGGCATAGATCGACGTGCCGCTCGCGTCCTTGCCCGTGAACGTCGCGAGGAGGACGGGTGGATCCAGGATTTGAGGCGGACTTCCGAAAGTTCGTCGTCGACCGATCAGGGGCGTTGTTCCGCACCGCTTACCTGCTGACCGGTGACCGGCACGCCGCCGAGGATCTGGTGCAGTCGGCCCTGGTCAAGACGGCCGCGAAATGGCGCAGTCTGCGCGATCCGGCCGCCATCGAGGGATACGTCCGCCGTGCCATGTACCACGAACAGGTGAGCTGGTGGCGGCGGCGGTCACGCGTCGCGGAGGTGTCCACCGGACGGCCGCCCGAGCGGATCGACGCCGGGCACGCCGACGTCGCGGACCTTCGCCTGGTGATGCGCGCGGCCCTGTCCCGGCTCACCCCCCGGCAGCGGACCATGCTCGTGCTCCGATACTTCGAGGACCTCTCCGAGACCGAGATCGCGCGCCTGCTCGGCGTCCGCGTGGGGTCGGTACGCAGCCAGATCTACCGCTCGCTGGAACGCCTGAAGAAGGCGGCGCCTGAACTGACCACCGTGAGGGAGTTCGGATGAACATCGAGAACCTGCTGCGCGAGACCCTCTCCGACATGGCCGGCGAAGAGCGGCCGCCCGCGCCGGAGCGGTTCCTGCGGCCCCGCGAGCGCCGCCCCCGTCGCCGCGGCCTCGCATTGGCGGCGGCGACGGCCGTCGCCGCGCTGGCGGCAGGATCCACCCTCGTGGTCCAGCAGCTGTCGGCGCGGGCCCCCGGTGACGACGTGCCGCGCCCGGCCGTCTCGATCCAGGCGGGGGTCACCGTCAACGTGGCGGCGGGGATGCGGCTCTCGCAGCTGCTCAAGCAGCTGTCGCAGCTCACCGGCAGGCCGGTGGCGGAGTTCGAGCGGGCCGCCAAGGACGGTACGGCGCTCGGCCTGCCGTCCTATGCCGGGCGGAAGCTCGAAGGGTTCGCCTTCCCCGGCACCTACGAGTTCTCCCCTGCCGCGAGCCCGGCCGAGATCCTGCGGCCGATGGTGGCCCGGTTCGAGGCCGCCGCCGAGGCCGCCGACCTGGTCGACGGCGCCAGGCGGGCCGGCAGGACGCCGCTGGAGATCGTGACCATCGCCAGCATCGTCCAGGCCGAGGCGGGCAGGGACGAGGACATGGCCAAGATCGCCCGGGTCATCCACAACCGGCTGGACCGGAAAATGCGCCTGGACATCGACAGCACGGTCCTGTACGGCCTGAACAAGTACGGCGCCGAGGCGACGCTCAAGGATGTCCGGAGCCCGTCGCCGTACAACACCTACCGGCGTCCGGGCCTGCCGCCCGGCCCCATCGGCAACCCCGGGGCCGAGGCCATCAAGGCCGCGCTGCACCCGGCGCGCGGCACCTGGCGCTATTTCGTGGCGATCGACCCGAAGAGTCGCATCATGAAGTTCGCCACCACCGAATCGGAGTACGCCGCACTGGTCGAGGAGCGCCGCAAAAATCTCAAGGGCAGCTGACCGGCCCGCCGGACGGAGCTCATCCTGCTGTCGGCCAAGTCGGAGGCAGCCCTGGCGCGGCAGGCCGAGCGCCTGGCGACGTACTGCCGCGCCCACCC
>NZ_JBSGFQ010000276.1:0-1679 GCF_053603495.1 Nonomuraea sp. NPDC004186
TTCCTCGACTACTTCGACGCGCTGCTCGGCTGGGAGCCGTACCGCGCCGCGCAGTACGGCATCCGCCACCACTGCGCGCTCGCGCTCAACCCGAAAGAGGCGAACGATCCGCGGTGCGCGGGCGTGCTGGCCGAGTTACCGCGATACCTGCTGAAGGACTCGGTCGTCGCCGTCGGCGAAGTCGGCTACGACTCCATGACGGCGGAGGAGGAACGGGCCTTCGAGGCCCAGCTCGCCCTGGCACGAGTAAATGATCTCCCGGTGCTCGTGCACACGCCGCATCGGGACAAGGTCGCCGGCACCCGCCGCACGCTGGACGTGGTGCGGGCCGCGGGCCTCGCTCCCGGGCAGGTGCTCGTCGACCATCTCAACGAGCTGACCGTCGGCATGGTCGCGGACTCGGGCTGCTGGATGGGATTCTCCATCTACCCCGACACCAAGATGGACCCGGACCGGATGGTGACCGTCCTCAAGGAGCACGGCACGGACAGGATGCTGGTGAACTCGGCCGCCGACTGGGGACGGAGCGACCCGCTCAAGACGCGCGAGGTCGCCGACGCCATGTTCGCGGCAGGCTTCGGCGAGGACGACGTGGACCAGGTGCTCTGGCGCAATCCGGTGACCTTCTACGGGCAGAGCGGCCGGCTCAGCCTGGAGGCGGGCACCGAGGCGGCCCCCGACTACGCCGGCAACACGATCAAGCGAGGCTGACTCATGAGGCTGCGCCACCCGGACGGCTCGACGATCCACCTCGCCTACTGCACCAACGTGCACCCGGCCGAGGATCTCCCCGGCATCCACCGCCAACTCTCCGGTATCGCCGCGCGGGTCAGAACGCTGCTCGGCGCCGAACGGCTCGGCGTCGGCCTCTGGCTGCCCCGGCAGGCCGCCGGTGAGCTGCTCGCCCGTGGCGACGAACTCGCCGCGCTGCGCGAGCGGCTGACCGCGCTCGGCCTGGAGGTCGTGACCCTCAACGGGTTCCCCTACCGCGGCTTCCACGACGAGATCGTGAAATACCGCGTCTACCAGCCCGACTGGGCCGACGCGGAGCGGCTGCGGTACACGCTCGGGCTCGCCGAGATCCTCGCCGCATTGCTGCCCGACGACGTCACCGAGGGCACGATCTCGACCCTCCCCCTCGCCTGGCGCACCGCATGGACACGGGACAAAGCGACGGCGGTCATGGCCAACCTCGACGCGCTCGCCCAGGGCCTGCGCACGCTGGCCAGCCGGACCGGCAAGATGATCCGGGTGGGCTTCGAGCCGGAGCCCGGCTGCATCATCGAGATCACACCCCAGGCGACCGCCCTGCTGAACCAGGTGGACCACGACTACCTCGGCCTCTGCCTGGACGCCTGCCACATGGCCGTAGGCTTCGAGGAACCCGGCGCGGGCGCCCACACCGGGCTGCCCATCGTGAAGCTCCAGGCGTCATGCGCCCTGCAAGCCCCGCCGGGAGCACACCGGGCACTGGCCGCGTTCGACGAGGCCCGGTTCCTCCACCAGACGCGCTCCGCCACCGGATACGCCGACGACCTGGGCGAAGCCCTGGCCGGCGGCCTGCCCGCGGACGAAAGCTGGCGGGTGCACTTCCACGTCCCGCTGCACGACGACCCGCCCCCTCCGCTCACCACCAGCGCCCCCTACCTGCGCGACCTGCTCAACGTGCTCCTCGGCGG
>NZ_JBSGFQ010000277.1:0-1678 GCF_053603495.1 Nonomuraea sp. NPDC004186
TTCCTCGACTACTTCGACGCGCTGCTCGGCTGGGAGCCGTACCGCGCCGCGCAGTACGGCATCCGCCACCACTGCGCGCTCGCGCTCAACCCGAAGGAGGCGAACGATCCGCGGTGCGCGGGCGTGTTGGATGAGCTGCCGCGATACCTGCTGAAGGACTCGGTCGTCGCCGTCGGCGAGGTCGGCTACGACTCGATGACGGCGGAGGAGGAACGGGCCTTCGAGGCCCAGCTCGCCCTGGCACGAGTTAATGATCTCCCGGTGCTCGTGCACACTCCGCATCGGGACAAGGCCGCGGGCACCCGCCGCACGCTGGACGTGGTGCGGGCCGCGGGCCTCGCTCCCGGGCAGGTGCTCGTCGACCATCTCAATGAGCTGACCGTCGGCATGGTCGCGGACTCGGGCTGCTGGATGGGATTCTCCATCTACCCCGACACCAAGATGGACCCGGACCGGATGGTGACCGTCCTCAAGGAGCACGGCACGGACAGGATGCTCGTGAACTCGGCCGCCGACTGGGGACGGAGCGACCCGCTGAAGACGCGCGAGGTCGCCGACGCCATGTTCGCGGCAGGCTTCGGCGAGGACGACGTGGACCAGGTGCTCTGGCGCAATCCGGTGACCTTCTACGGGCAGAGCGGCCGCCTCGACCTCGAGCCGGGCTCGCATGCCGGCCCGGACCATGCCGGCAACACGATCAAGCGGGGGTGACCGTGCGGCTACGTCATCCGGACGGCTCGACGATCCACCTCGCCTACTGCACCAACGTGCACCCGGCCGAGGATCTCCCCGGCATCCACGGTCAGCTGTCCGGCGTCGCCACGCGGGTCAGGCACCTGCTCGGCGTCGAACGGCTCGGACTCGGGCTGTGGCTGTCCCAGCACGCCGCCGCGGACCTCCTCGCCCGGCCCGAGGAGGTCACCGGACTGCGCGAGCGGCTGGCCGCGCTCGGGCTGGAGGTCGTGACCCTGAACGGGTTCCCCTACCGCGGCTTCCACGACGAGATCGTGAAATACCGCGTCTACCAGCCCGACTGGGCCGACGCGGAGCGCCTGCGGTACACGCTCGGGCTGGCCGAGATCCTTGCCGCGTTGCTGCCGGACGACGTCACCGAGGGCACGATCTCGACGCTGCCCCTCGCCTGGCGCACCGCATGGACACGGGACAAGGCGGCTGCGGTCATGGCCAATCTCGACGCGCTCGCCCAGGGCCTGCGGGCCCTGACCCACCGGACCGGCAAGATGATCCGGGTGGGCTTCGAGCCGGAGCCCGGCTGCATCGTCGAGGTCACACCCCAGGCGACCGCCCTGCTGAGCGACGTGGACCACGACTACCTCGGCCTGTGCCTGGACGCCTGCCACATGGCCGTAGGCTTCGAGGAACCCGGCGCGGGCGCCCGCACCGGGCTGCCCATCGTGAAGCTCCAGGCGTCATGCGCCCTGCAAGCCCCGCCGGGAGCACAGCAGGCGTTGGCCGCGTTCGACGAGGCCCGGTTCCTCCACCAGACGCGCTCCGCCACCGCATACGCCGACGACCTGGGCGAAGCCCTGGCCGGCGGCCTGCCCGCAGACGAAAGCTGGCGCGTGCACTTCCACGTCCCGCTGCACGACGACCCGCCCCCTCCGCTCACCACCAGCGCCCCCTACCTGCGCGACCTGCTCAACGTGCTCCTCGGCGG
>NZ_JBSGFQ010000278.1:0-1591 GCF_053603495.1 Nonomuraea sp. NPDC004186
GATGGGGCTTGTCTAAGGTCCTGTCCCCGCCAGATCGAGAAGCACTTTCCACGTGAAGACTATCGCCTCCCACCACACCATCACCGCCTCCGCCGACGGCACTGGGCTGCTGTCCCATGCCGGAAGCCTGCTGCTGCTCAAGACCCTGCGCGTCACCGGCCTGGACCGGGCGCTGTCGACGCAGATGGAGCGCTGGCGGCCCGCCCGCGCGGTGCACGACCCCGGCAAGATCGTGGCCGACCTGGCCGTCGCTCTCGCTCTGGGCGGGGACTGCCTGGCTGACATCGCCCTGCTGCGCGCCCAGCCCGAGTTGTTCGGCGCGGTGGCCTCCGACCCGACCGTCTCCCGCCTGATCGACCGGCTCGCCCACGATGAGGCCAAGGCGCTCAAGGCCCTGCGCTCGGCCCGCGCCCTGGCCCGCGAGCGCGCCTGGAAGCTTGCCGGGACCGCGGCGCCGGGCAGCGATGGTGAGCTAATCCCGCTCGACCTCGACGCCACCATCGTCATCGCCCACTCCGACAAACAGCACGCGGCCCCGACCTGGAAACACACCTTCGGTTTCCACCCAATGACAGTCTTCGCCGACCACGGCCCGGGTGGCTCCGGCGAACCGCTGGCCCTCGTGCTGCGGCCGGGCAACGCCGGCTCCAACACCGCCACCGACCATATCGAGGCCACCCGGCTGGCGCTGGCCCAGCTGCCCAAGCACCGCCGGCGGCAGGTGCTGATCCGCACCGACTCCGGCGGCGGCACGCATGAGTTCCTGTCCTGGCTCACCAAACCCGGCCGCCGGCTGTCGTACTCGATCGGATTCCTCCTGACCGAGCAGGTGCAGCAGGCCGTGCTGCGCCTGCCGAAGAGTGCGTGGACGCCCGCCTACGACGCCGACCGGCAGGCGCGGCCCGGAGCCTGGGTGGCCGAGCTGACCGGCCTTCTCGACCTGACCGGCTGGCCCAAGGGCATGCGCGTCATCGCCCGCAAGGAACGTCCGCACCCCGGCGCCCAGCTGCGCTTCACCGACGTCGACGGCTGCCGCGTCACCTGCTTTGTCACCGACACCAAGCACGGCCAGCTCGCTGATCTGGAGTTGCGCCACCGCCGCCGGGCCCGTGCCGAAGACCGCATCCGCTGCGCCAAGGACACCGGCCTGGCCAACCTGCCGCTGCACCACTTCGCCTGCAACCAGATCTGGTGCGAACTCGTCGCCCTGGCCTGCGAACTCCTGGCCTGGATGCAGATGCTCGCGCTGCCCGGCACCGCCGCCCGCAGCTACGAACCCAAACGCCTGCGCCTGCGCCTGTTCGCGGTGGCCGGACGGCTGGTACGCGGTGGCCGACGCGTGCGCCTGCGCCTGGCCGCACGATGGCCCTGGGCCCACGACATCCTCACCGCACTCGCCCGCCTGCAAGCCCTGCCCGCCCCACCCTGACCAGCCACCGACCGACCCCACGACCAGGAAAGGAACGCCCGCGGGCCCGTGGAACCCCGCACACCCGGCGCGACAGCCGGGCCAGCGCGCTGACCACAGCACGCAATTCAACCCTCAGCTGGACCGCTCAGCCGACCACACCTTGATCGCGAAAGATCGAGG
>NZ_JBSGFQ010000279.1:0-1388 GCF_053603495.1 Nonomuraea sp. NPDC004186
CCTGGGCCAAGACCCAGGGCGTCTACAACATGGTCCGCGACTTCAAGCAGCGCGGCGTGCCGATCGACTGCGTCGGCCTGCAGTCGCACTTCAACAGCGGCAGCCCGTACAACAGCAACTACCGCACCACCATCTCCAGCTTCGCCGCCCTCGGGGTGGACGTGCAGATCACCGAACTGGACATCCAGGGCGCCTCCGCGCAGACCTACGCCGCCGTGACCAACGACTGCCTGGCAGTGGCCCGCTGCGCCGGCATCACCGTGTGGGGAGTGCGCGACCAGGACTCCTGGCGCTCGGGCGACACCCCGCTGCTGTTCAGCGGCGGCAACAAGAAGCCCGCCTACGACGCCGTCCTCAACGCCCTCAACGCCGCCTCGCCGGGCGGCCCCACCCCCACACCCACCCCGACCCCGACCCCGACACCCACCCCGACTCCGACACCGGTCCCTGGCGCGTGCGCGGCGACCATCACGACGACCAACAGCTGGTCGGGTGGCTTCCAGTCGACGGTGACCGTCCAGGCGGGCAACGCGGCGATCAGCGGATGGACCGTGCAGTGGACCTGGCCCGGCGGGCAGAGCATCAGCAGCCTGTGGAACGGCCAGCAGAGCGTGTCCGGCTCCAGCGTCACCGTACGCAACGCCCCCTACAACGGCTCCATCGCCGCCGGCGGCTCCACGACCTTCGGGTTCACCGCGAACGGCACCGCGGCCACCCCGACCGCCACCTGCACCAGCCCCTGACGGCGGCCGGACATGATGAGGAGAATACAGATGCGACTGCCCTGGCGAGCGCGGTCACCGCGCCCCTCCGCCGTCACGACCGCGGCGCCGCCCCGGCGGGCCTCTCACCGCGGCCTCGTGATCGGCGCCGTCGCAGTCCTGCTCGCCGGAGCGGGCCTGCTGACCGTGCAGCCCGCCCAGGCCGCCGTCGCCTGCCGGGTCGACTACGCCATCAGTTCGAGCTGGCCAGGGGGCTTCAACGCCAGTGTCACCATCAACAACCTCGGTGACGCGGTCAACGGCTGGCGGCTGACCTGGTCCTTCGGCGCCGGCCAGCAGATCACCCAGATCTGGAACGCCACCCAGACCCAGTCCGGCTCGTCGGTGACCGCCACCAACGTCTCCTACAACGCCTCCATCCCCTCCGGCGGCAGCGCCAACTTCGGGTTCAACGGCTCGTGGACCGGCAGCAACCCGGTGCCCACGTCGTTCGCCCTGAACGGCGTGACCTGCGGCAACCCCGGCACCCCCACGCCCACCCCCACACCGACCCCCACCCCCACCCCCACCCCCACCCCCCCCCCCACCCCCACACCGACCGGCACGTGCACTCTTCCGTCGACGTACCGCTGGACATCGACCGGCGCGCTGGCGAACCCGAAGTCG
>NZ_JBSGFQ010000280.1:0-1350 GCF_053603495.1 Nonomuraea sp. NPDC004186
CGAGGCTGCTATATCTGTCAAGTGGTTGCATGAAGGGGTTTTGGTGCGCGTTCGAGGAGCTTGAACAGTTGTCGGGAAAGGGCTCGTTTGAGGCAGCGGCGGGCTTCGCGCGGGGACTTGCCTTCGGAGATGCGGCGGGCGATGTAGGCGCGGGTGTCGGGGTCGACGCGGGCCCGGACGAGGATGATGGTGTGGAGCGCCCGGTTGAGCTGGCGGTCGCCGCTGCGGTTGAGTCGGTGGCGGTTGGTGAGGCCTGAGGATGCCGGGATGGGGGCCGTTCCGGCGAACGTGGCGAATGCGGCCTCGGAGCGAAATCGTCCGGGATGGGACCAGCTCACCAGGACCTGTGCTGCGCTGATGGCACCCACGCCGACTTGTTCCAGCAGGTCGGGTCTGATGTCGTTGATCAGGGCGGTGATCTCCTCTTCTAGCGTTTTGGCTTCGGCGCGCAGTGTCTGGATGCGCTGAGCTGTGGATCGAAGGGCCCGGATGGTCATGCGGTGTTCGAGGGTCTGGGAGGGTCGGTCTCGCAGCTCGGCGCAGTAGTTGATCTGGGCTTTGCTGCTCATGGATCGGATCTCGCTGCGCAGGTCGTCGGGCGCCGAGACGATTAAGGCCTTCAGATGGTTGATCGCCGCAGTGGTCGCGCTGACGGCGCCTTGGCGGGTGGTGAGCAGCACCCTAAGTGCTTCACGTTCTCCGCGTTGGCGGGGCTGGATGAGATGCTCGCTGGTCAACGCCTCACGAGCGGCGCGGATGGCATCGAGGGCGTCGGTCTTGCGACCGCCACGTTGAGCCGGCCGCTTGGGACGGCAGACCTCTATCACCTTTTCGCCGGACGCCTCCAGGAACGCCGCCAAGCCGGCGCCGTAGCTGCCGGCTCCTTCAAGGGCCCAGCAGCGGCGGTCCGGGATGTGCTGGCGGGCGAACTCCAGGAGTTGAAGGTAGCCGTGGGCGTCAGTGGCCGCTTCGGCGTGGGCGAGGACAGCACCCAGTGCACTGACCGCGGCCGCGGCCAGGGTGTCGCGGTGGGTATCGACCCCGATGACGCCATCGATCTGTTCTGCCAGCGTGGACATGCGGTTGCTTCCTTTCCAGGGGCGACTGCGTTTTGGCGTCGGCCTGGATGGGATCACCGGGTGGCAGAACTGTGACGAGTCACGCGCAAGCGGCGGACGAGCTGCTAATCAAGCCAACGGGGTGGGCCAGGCTGACGCCGGCACCTGGTAGACATCTCGAAAACAAGGCAGCCCTGTACCAGGCGCCAGTTCCGAATGTGGGTCATATCAAGTGCCGGCGTCGAGCGTGGCAGGCCCAACCGGGCCGTAGGTCAAGAATCACAGTTCCGAT
>NZ_JBSGFQ010000281.1:0-1333 GCF_053603495.1 Nonomuraea sp. NPDC004186
GCCTCCTCGTCCAGGATGTCGGCGACGGCGGTGAGTGCGGCCAGCGGGGTGCGTAGTTCGTGGGAGACGTCGGCGACGAATCGGCGGGCGTCGGCTTCCATCTCGCGTAGTTGTTTGACGTGTCGTTCGAGTTCGGTGGCGGTGTTGTTGAAGGTGTGTGCCACCTCGGCCAGCTCGTCGGAGCCGTGGACCGTGATTCTGGTCCGTAGTTCGCCTTGGCCCAGCAGGCGTGCCGCGTGGCCGAGTTCGCGTACCGGGCGTAGCACGCCGCGGGTGGCCAGCGATGCCAGGACGACCGCGAACGCCAGGGCGGCCACGCCGATGAGCCAGGCGGACGCGGAGAGCCGGTCGATGCTGCGCTGTTCGGGAGCCAGGCTGTGCACGGTGTAGACCTCGATGCCGGAGGCCCGCGTCGTGCGGTCCCCCTCGACGACCAGCAACGGCGCGCCGATGATCAGCTGGGGCCCGTCCTGCCACACCACGCGTTGCCACGCGATGTTGCCGTCGGCCACCTCCCGCCGCAGCCCTTGGGGAATCATCCCGGGATCCAGACCCTGCCGGCATGGCCTGCCGAAAGGCAGGCATGGCCGGCCGGGGCCGGCCGGTGAGCGCGTCTCGTGGTAGACGGCGACCGTGTCGTTCTCCCCGTCCGCCACGGCCCGGGCGATCTCGCCGAGCTCGCCCGCGTCCGGCGCCGCACTCCGCAACGGGAAGAGCGCCTCCAGACGGCTCCTCATCGCCTGCACCGCAGCGTCCTGGGCCCGCTGCAGGATGTCGTTGCGGGCCTGAACGTACATCCCACCGGCCACCGCCGTCGCAGTGACCACACACAGCAACGCGAACGCGAACAACAACCGGGCACGCAGCCCCAGGTCCGGCCAAGCTGCCACCGGCCGCTTCACACCGGCCCGAACCGGTACCCGAACCCACGCACCGTCTGCACATAGACAGGCGCCGCCGAGTCGTCCTCGATCTTCGCGCGCAACCGCTGCACACACGCGTCCACCAACCGCGAGTCACCGAAATACCCGTGCTCCCACACCGACTCCAGCAACTGCTGACGGCTGTACACCCGACCCGGCGCAGCCGACAACTCCAGCAACAACCGCAACTCGGTCGGAGCCAGACCCACCACCACCCCACGATGGGCGACCACCAACCCGGCCCGATCAATGGTCAGCTCCCCATACCGCTCCAGCTCCGCCTGATCCCGGCCGATCCGCCGCAACACCGCCCGAATACGCGCCTCCAACACCCTGGGCTGCACCGGCTTGACCACATAATCATCGGCACCCGCCTCCAACCCGGCCACCACATCCATGTCATCACCCCG
>NZ_JBSGFQ010000282.1:0-1322 GCF_053603495.1 Nonomuraea sp. NPDC004186
CCTGACAGAGATGATGTAGGTGAGCACCTCCCGTCAGTCCTGACCCACCCCCTGACTGACCTCGGGTCTTCAACGGGATCTGTCGGTCTGAGCGGGAGGTGCTCACCTGCACAACCGGACGTGGCGTTGTGACCTCATAGGAGCCTGGCCAGAGGCCCCTTCTCTGTCTTGTCCGCGTTGCCCGGCCGGTGCGTGCCGCCCTGCCCACCGGTCAAGAGCACAGGACGACGATGCCCTCCATTACACCCGACACCACCGCGATCGACGAAGTCGCCGGCGGTGTCGACACCCACCAAGACACCCACACCGCAGCCGTGATCGACCAGGTCGGCCGTGTGCTGGGCACCGAGCAGTTCCCCGCCGATCCCACCGGATACGCCGCGCTTCTCACCTGGATGAAGTCGTTCGGCACCGTGACGGTCGTGGGCATCGAAGGGACCGGCGCCTACGGTGCCGGGCTGGCCCGCTACCTGCTCCGCCAGGAGATGAACCTGACCGAGGTCGACCGGCCCGACCGCAAGACCCGCCGTTTCCACGGCAAGTCCGACCCGATCGACGCGATCGCCGCGGCCAAGGCGGCGCTGGCCGGCGACCGGACCGGCACGCCCAAGCAGCGCGACGGCCGGGTGGAAGCCCTGCGCTGCCTGCGGCTCGCCCGCCGCTCGGCCGTCAACCAGCGCGCCGACGCCCAGCGCCAGATCAAAGCCCTCATCGTCACCGCCCCCGACGACCTGCGCACCCAACTGCGCGGCCTGTCCATCAAGAAGCTCATCGCGACCTGCGCCGCCCTGCGTCCCGACCACACGCACGCCCACGACCCGGTCACCGCGACGATGATCGCACTGCGCTCCCTGACCCGCCGCCACCAGCAGCTCACCACCGAGATCAACGACCTCGACGAGCTGCTGGAACCCCTCGTGGCCGCCATCAACCCCGCCCTGCTCGCCGTCCACGGCCTCGGACCCGACACCGCCGGCCAACTCCTGGTCACCGCCGGGGAAAATCACGACCGGCTCGGCTCAGAAGCCGCCTTCGCCATGCTCTGCGGCGTCGCCCCGATCCCCGCATCGTCCGGCAAGACCCGCCGGCACCGCCTCAACCGCAGCGGCGACCGCCAAGCCAACGCCGCCCTCTACCGCATCGCTGTGGTCCGCCTGCGCTGGGACCCACGCACCCGCGCCTATATGGAACGACGCACCCAAGACGGGCTGTCCAAGAAGGAAATCATCCGCTGCCTCAAGCGCTACATCGCCCGTGAGCTCTACCGCATCATCACCAAGAACGATCATGATCGCCCCGCTTGACATCAATAGGAGCATCCC
>NZ_JBSGFQ010000283.1:0-1151 GCF_053603495.1 Nonomuraea sp. NPDC004186
CTAGTGTCCTGAGTCAGTAATTCGCCGACAATATGAGGCGAGGGCGTCGAGAATCTCTTCGGCGGTCTTGGCCCAGACGAAAGGCTTGGGGTCGTCATTCCAGGAGGCGATCCAGGTGCGGATGTCTTTCTCCAGCGCTTGGACCGTCTTGTGGACACCGCGTCGTAGCTGCTTGGTCGTCAGTTCGGCGAACCAGCGTTCCACCAGGTTCAGCCAGGATGAGCCGGTCGGGGTGAAGTGCAGGTGGAAGCGCGGGTGCGCCAGCAACCAGCGTTTGATCGCGGGCGTCTTGTGAGTGGCGTAGTTGTCGCAGATCAGGTGGACATCCAGCTCGCCCGGGACCTCCTTGTCCACCTTGATCAGGAATTTCTTGAACTCCACCGCGCGATGCCTGCGATGCAGAGCGCCGATCACCTTGCCCGAGATCACGTCCAGAGCCGCGAACAACGTGGTGGTGCCGGCCCGGACATAGTCATGGGTGGCCCGCTCGGGCACACCGGGCATCATCGGCAGCACCGGCTGTGAGCGATCCAGCGCCTGTATCTGCGACTTCTCATCCACGCACAAGACCAGCGCCCGCTCCGGCGGATCCAGATACAGACCGACCACGTCATGCACCTTCTCCACGAAAAACGGATCGGCTGACAGCTTGAACGTCTCCGAGCGATGCGGCTGCAGGCCAAAGGCTCGCCAGACGCGCGACACCGTCGACTGCGACAGGCCCACCTGCTTGGCCATGGACCGCGTCGACCAGTGCGTGGCGTTGGCGGGCTTGGTCTCCAAGGTGCGCGCGATCAGCTCCGCCACCTGCTCATCGCTCACCGTCCGCGGCCGGCCCGGACGCAGCTCGTCGGCCAAGCCCGCCAGCCGGTCAGCCAGGAAGCGCCGACGCCACTTCGAGACCGTCTCGCGCGATACCCCGACCTCCTCCGCCACCACCTTGGTGGACACGGGCAAGTCGTCCTCGCCGATCGCATCACACGCCAGGATCAGCCGGGCCCGTAACGCCATGTCCTGGGCGCCCTTGCGCCGCCGTACCCACCGCTCAAGCTCAGACCGCTCGCCATCGGTCAGATGCAGCGGCTCCACCTTCGGTCCCGGACGCCCCATAACCATGAACACTAGACGAATTACTGACTCAGGACACTAGG
>NZ_JBSGFQ010000284.1:0-1115 GCF_053603495.1 Nonomuraea sp. NPDC004186
ATCAAGGGCAAGAGCGTCCCGGTCCTGCCCCCGATGGCCAATCCCGTCGAGAAACAGGCGTGGAAGGCGCCGCCAGGCATCGCCTGGCCCAAACCCCAGGCGGCGGAGCTGGGCGGCACCGGGGCGAGCACCCTGGCGGCGACCGGCTTCCCCGTGAAGCTGGCCCCGCAGAAAGACGCCAAAGCCGCCGCCGCGGCCGACGCGGTCAAGGTCGAGCTTCTCGAAACGGACCGGTTCGGCCTCGCGCTGCGCGTCTCCCCGGGCCAGGGCGTAGCGGCGGCCAAGGCGTCGGGGAAGACCCGCCTGCAGATCGACTACTCCGGCTTCCGCTACGCCTACGGTGGCGACTACGGCGCCCGGCTCCGCGTGGTCAAGCTGGAGGGGTGCGCGCTCGACGCCAAGGCGAGCAATTGTGCCCTGCCCGAGCCCGTCAAGAGCGACAACGACGTCAAGGCGGGCACGCTGACCGCCGACTTCGAGACGAACGGCCTGTACGCCCTGACCGCCGCCGCCTCCGGGCCCTCCGGCGACCACTCCGCCACCTCGCTGGGTGCCTCGGCGGACTGGAGCGTCGGCACCCAGACCGGCGACTTCACCTGGGGCTACGACATGCGCACCCCGCCCGCGCTGGGCGGCGACGAGCCGGAGATCTCGCTGGCCTACTCCTCCCAGAGCGTGGACGGGCGCACCGCCTCCACCAACAACCAGGCGTCCTGGGCGGGTGAGGGCTTCGAGCTGAACCCCGGCGGCTTCATCGAGCGCCGCTACAAGTCCTGCATGGTCGACGGCAAGAAGACCGGCGACCTGTGCTGGGACCAGGACAACGCAATCCTCTCGCTCGGCAGCTCGGCCATCGAGTTGATCAAGGACGCCACGAGCAGGCAGTGGCGGCCCAAGCGCGACGACGGCACCCGCATCGAGTACCTCACCGGCGCCACCAACGGCGACAACAACGGCGAGTACTGGCGCGTCACCACCGCTGACGGCAGCCAGTACACCTTCGGCCTGAACCGCCTGCCGGGCTGGGTCACCGGCAAGGCGGAGACGAAGTCGGTCCAGACGGTGCCGGTGTTCGGCAACAACAGCGGCGAGCCCTGCTACAACAGCACCCCGGC
>NZ_JBSGFQ010000285.1:0-1029 GCF_053603495.1 Nonomuraea sp. NPDC004186
TGGCGAAGGTGAGAACTTAAGCGCCGGTAAACGGCGGTGGTAACTATAACCATCCTAAGGTAGCGAAATTCCTTGTCGGGTAAGTTCCGACCTGCACGAATGGCGTAACGACTTCCCCGCTGTCTCAACCGCAGACCCGGTGAAATTGCAGTACGAGTAAAGATGCTCGTTTCGCGCAGCAGGACGGAAAGACCCCGGGACCTTCACTACAGCTTGACATTGGTGTTTGGAACGGCTTGTGTAGGATAGGTGGGAGACTGGGAAGCTCGGACGCTAGTTCGGGTGGAGTCATTGGTGAAATACCACTCTGGTCGTTTTGGATGTCTAACTCTGGTCCGTGATCCGGATCGGGGACAGTGTCTGGTGGGTAGTTTAACTGGGGCGGTTGCCTCCCAAAAGGTAACGGAGGCGCCCAAAGGTTCCCTCAGCCTGGTTGGCAATCAGGTGTTGAGTGTAAGTGCACAAGGGAGCTTGACTGTGAGACTGACGGGTCGAGCAGGAGCGAAAGCTGGGACTAGTGATCCGGCATCGGCGTGTGGAAGCGGTGTCGCTCAACGGCTAAAAGGTACCCCGGGGATAACAGGCTGATCTTCCCCAAGAGTCCATATCGACGGGATGGTTTGGCACCTCGATGTCGGCTCGTCGCATCCTGGGGCTGGAGTAGGTCCCAAGGGTTGGGCTGTTCGCCCATTAAAGCGGTACGCGAGCTGGGTTTAGAACGTCGCGAGACAGTTCGGTCCCTATCCGCTGCGCGCGCAGGAGACTTGAAAGGGGCTGTCCCTAGTACGAGAGGACCGGGACGGACGAACCTCTGGTGTGCCAGTTGTACCGCCAGGTGCACGGCTGGTTGGCTACGTTCGGGAGGGATAACCGCTGAAAGCATCTAAGCGGGAAGCTTGCCTTGAGATGAGGTCTCCCACCCTGTGAGGGGGTAAGGCTCCCGGTAGACGACCGGGTTGATAGGCCGGAGGTGGAAGCGCGGTAACGTGTGGAGCTGACCGGTACTAATAGGCCGAGGACTTGACCACA
>NZ_JBSGFQ010000286.1:0-1007 GCF_053603495.1 Nonomuraea sp. NPDC004186
GGAGGTGTGTATCCGGGTGCCGTCCGATCGTGATCGGCGGCGTCGTGCCCAGGAGGTGCGGACGTTCGGGACGACGAAGAAGGAGATCGTCGCGTTGGCGGACTGGCTGCGCTGCTGGGGCGTGAACACGGTGGTGATGGAGAGTACCGGCGATTACTGGAAGGCTCCGTTCTTTCGGCTGGAGGCCGAGGGATTCGCGTGTGAGCTCTTGGATGCCAAGCAGGTCAAGGCGCTGCCCGGCCGTCCGAAGACCGACCGGTGTGACGCGGTGTGGCTGGCCAAGGTCACGGAGCGCGGGATGGGGGTCGGATCTTGTTTCGTGCCGTCGGAGGAGATTCGTCGGTTGCGGACGCTGACCCGCTATCGGCGGCATCTGATCGAAGAACGGTCGCGGGAGAAGCAGCGCTCGGAGAAGCTTCTCGAAGACGCCATGATCAAATTGTCGGTGGTCGTGTCGGACCTGCACGGGGTGTCGGCCCGCGACATCATGGAGGCGCTGATCGGCGGGCAGCGTGATCCGAAGGTTTTGGCGCAGTTGGCGCGCGGCAAGATGCGCAACAAGATCCTCGCGTTGGAGGAGGCGCTGGATGGCGCGGACACCTTCACCGGCCACCACGCTTTCGTGCTGCGGATGATGCTGGACAACATCGATCACCTCACCGTTCAGATCGACGGGCTGACCTCCCGGATCGAGGAGCTGATCGCCCCTTTTGAACGGCAGGTCGTCCAGCTCGACGGCATCCCTGGGATGGGACGCATCGCCGCGCAGGACCTGCTGGCCGAGATCGGCGCGGACATGAGCGTCTTTCGCACGGCGGGGCACCTGGTGTCGTGGTGCAAGTTCTGTCCCCAGGTCAAGCAGTCGGCCGGCAAGCGCAAGGGCCGTAACTCCAAGGGGCGGGGCAATCGGTATGTGGCCGGTGTGCTGGGCGAGGTGAGCGTCAGCGCCGGCCGATCCAAGACCCGTATCGGGGCCCGTTACCGCCGCATCGCCCGGCGACGCGGTA
>NZ_JBSGFQ010000287.1:0-1007 GCF_053603495.1 Nonomuraea sp. NPDC004186
GTGATCTCAGCGAATTCCCGGCAGGTAATTGTGCTCGAAGTGGGTGAGGACAAGTGCTGCGCGGGCGATGTCGCCGATTCGGCTGGGGCTGACGGTGATGTGCTGGAGGGTCCGCCAGCGGCCTTTGAGCAGGGCGAAGCCGCGTTCGCCGAGACAGCGCAGGGCTCGTAGAAGCCGGTTGTAGGTGCGGTTGTCCGGGCTGAGGATCTGGTTTCCTTCGGGCTGCTTGATCGGCGTGTGGATGCCGATTCCGGCGCCGTCGTAGCCGCTGTCGGCGAGAGTGGGCAGGCCGGCTGCGGCTGCGGCGTACAGCGCGCCCAGCACGTGCGCGCGGGCGGCGGACAGGTCATGGACGGAGCCGGGCTCGACCTCGCCGATCCACAACGGCAGGCCGTCTGGTGCCGAGAGGGCTTGGAGGTTGCCGGCGTGCTGGTGGGCCTTGCCTGAGTACCAGGCGTCGATGGGTTCACCCTTGACGCTGATGGTCTGCTCGGCGCAGCGGTCGATGGGGATCAGGGTGCCGTCCAGGATCACGTAGGCCAGTCCTTCGGCGTGGGCGCGGTCCAGGGCTCCGGAAAGATCTGGGGCTTGAGCTGCGAGAACCTCGATTCCCTCGTGGATGTAGCGGTAGGCGGTGGCCCGGGAGACGCGGTGATCGCGGCCGAGCTTGGGGATGTCCTGCTCGCCGCGGAACCAGCGCACCACCATGACCGCTTGCCGGAAGGGGCTCAAGACTCGGCTGTCTTTCGGCGTGCCGCGCAGTCGGCGTTCTTCATGCAGGAGGCGGGCGACGTGCTGAACGAGTGCGCGGGAGACGTCGAGCGTGGCACGATGAGCAATCACGTGGAGCCTTCCGGCGGCTGGGATTTCTTGTGGTGAGAGCTCTTCTACCGGGGGCTCCACGTCTGTTTCCGGCCTTCGGCAACTCCTCCCGATAGGCCCGGAACGCCACCAGCGGCGTCCAAGAAATCCCAATTCGTCCGAACTATTTCGCTGAGATCACCTCA